>DAITLT010000221.1:0-5846 GCA_036835505.1 Pseudomonas sp. | reverse complement strand
TCGAGCAGGACGCCGACATCATCATGTTCGTCTACCGCGACGAGGTGTATCACCCCGACACCGAATACAAGGGCGTGGCCGAAATCATCATCGGCAAGCAGCGTAACGGCCCGATCGGCACTTCGCGCCTGGCCTTCCTGGGCAAATATTCGCGCTTTGAAAACCTCGCACCGGGCAGTTATCAGTTCGACGACGACTGACCGTCTGGCCTACACAGGCAGCAGCAAACGGGCGCCCAGCGGTTAAGATGGGCGCCCGTTTTCGTTCAGGGCTGTGTTTATGCGTCCGTTGCTGGCCACCATCGATCTTGCTGCCATTCAGCACAACTATGCCCTGGCCCAGCGCTGCGCGCCGGGTCGCCAGGCCTTTGCCGTGGTCAAGGCGAATGCCTACGGCCATGGCCTGCGTGAGGTGGTTGGCGCCTTGCTCGAGCTGGCCGACGGCTTTGCCGTAAGCAGCCTCGAGGAGGCGCTGGTGGTGCGCGCGCTGCATGCCAGCGCGCGCATTGTGCTGCTGCAAGGCTGCTTCGAGGCCGCTGAATATGCCCAGGCGGCGCACTTGGGCCTGGATGTGGCGCTGCACTCGGCGCAGCAGCTTGAGGCGCTCTTGGCGGCCGAGTTGGCGCAGTCGTTGCGGGTGTGGCTGACGCTCGACAGTGGCCTGCATCGGCTCGGTTTGAGTGCCGCCGAGGTGCGCGCCTGGCATCCGCGCCTGCGCACTGCGGCGCAGGTGACGGAGCTCAATCTGCTCAGCCAGTTGGCCTGTGCCGAGGAGCGCGGCCATCCGCTGACCGAGGAGCAGGTGGAGGTGTTTCTCGATCTGCTCGAGCTGGATTTCGATCAGCGCTCACTGGCCAACTCGGCCGCCCTGCTGACCATTCCGGCCAGCCATATGGACTGGCAGCGCCCCGGCATCATGCTTTACGGGGCGACGCCGTTTGCCGATTTGAGCGCCCAGGAGCTCGGCCTGCGCCCGGCCATGAGCCTGACCGCGCAGATCATCGCGGTGCATGAGGTTGCCGCCGGGCAGCGCGTGGGCCATGGCGTCGGCTGGATTGCGCCGCGTGACTCGCGGATTGCCACGGTCAGTTGCGGTTATGCCGATGGTTATCCGCGCCAGGCGCCGACGGGTACGCCGGTATGGGTCGCCGGGCAGCGCGTGGCGCTGGTCGGGCCCGTTGCCATGGACATGTTGACCCTGGATGTAACCGCTGTGCCGCAGGCGCAGTTGGGCGCGGCGGTGCAGTTGTGGGGCGCCCAGTTGCCGGTGGATGAGCTGGCCCAGGCCTGTGGCACGAACGGCTACGAACTGCTGAGCAAGGTCGCGGCGCACGTGCCGCGGCGCTATCGACAGTTCTGACGCCTACTCGGGCGAGAGCTTAGCTAAGCCGCTGGAAACCTGGAGGATGTCCAGTCATGCACAATCGGCGCGGGTTGCCACGCCGTTTGTGCCGTACAGGTTAAAGCCGCTGCCGCTGCTGTCTGCCGTGAGCAGAACGGGGGCGGCCGCTAGGCTACTGCTGCAACACAGCAGGCCAAGCCAGAGGGTCAAGATCCCCAGAACTGGTGTCACGCGCTATATTTCCGCAGCCTGTTTTGACGTGAACAGGCCCTATTGTTTCGCGGCGGTATAAGCATCTGTCGACAGTCGCGGCACTGTTGCCGCCGACTGGGAGGGTGAGCAACACCGGCACCGCGGCTCCGGTGTTGCTTGCGTCTCAGGCTGACGCTTCAGCGCCAGGGGTTGCCTGGTAGCGCAATACCGTCGGCAATTTCGCTGCTGCTCATGCTGTTGGCTCGTGCTTGGATTACCAGATAGTGCATGGGTTGCTTGCTGGTGTTACGCCAGCTGCGCTCAACTTCTGGGGCCAGACGTACCACGGTTCCGGGTTGGATTTTGATTGAGGTCTGCCCGGCGAGAAACTCGCCTTCGCCATCAATAAACAGGTAAACCTCTTCGTTATGGGTATGGCGATGGGCAAAGGGCACCGCCTGGAAAGCCGCCAGCGAGTTGACCGATATCTCCATACCGGTCAGGCCGAGTGGGTCTTTGATAAATTTTTTGCCCTTGAATGCCTTATCAAGACTTGGGTGCTTGTAGGCGTATTGCTCCCATTGTTGAAGTGGACCAAGTTCGCTACTGGAGAAGTCGCTGGATGCGTTGTTCATGATGGTTCCTGGCAATAGTGGTTTGCGCTGAGGGGCTTTGGCCTCAGCGTGCGCGCCCGTTAACGTTGGCAACTTAGCGCACGCCGGAAATACGCAGCGCGGCCGGGGTGAATTCCGATTTGTTGGATTTGAAGCCAAATTTTATCGGCGCATCGGCATCACAGATCAGGCCATACACCAAATAGCGTGAGCTGTTGAAGTCGTAGATGGCCTCTGCCGCGTACCACGGGGTATCGGCATAGTCGTACTGCACGGCAAAACCTTCGGAGAAACGCCACAGCGAGCCGTGGCTGTCATAGTGCTCGGCCAAGGCGATCTGCCAGGTGTCCTCGTCTAGATAGAACACGCGTTGCTGGTAGATATGGCGTTGCCCGGCTTTTAGTGTGCCGACGACTTTCCAGACGCGATGTTTCTCGTAGCGCAAATAGGCCGGGTTTAAATGCCCTGTCTGAATCAACTGCTCAGCGTTGAGTTGTTGCTCCGTTAGCTTGAAATTGTTGTAGGGGATATACATTTCATGCCGGCCTTCGAGCTTCCACTCATAGCGGTTAGGTGAGCCGGAGTACATGTCAACATTGTCGGCGGTTCGCAGTCCGTCAGCGGCTGTTCCTGGACCGTCGTAAGCCACTTGTGGGGCGCGGCGAACGCGGCGTTGTCCGGCGTTGTAGAGCCAGGCCATGCGCGGCTGCTTAACCTGATTGAGAGTGTCGTGCACAAGTAAAATGGTGCCGGCCAATCGGGTGGGGGCGGTGACCTTTTGCTTGGCCATAAAGATGATGTTTTGATCCTCTACAGGGTCATAGTCATTCAGGTTTTCGGGCCACACCGCCTCCTCTTCAATGCCCACTGCCGCGAAATCGCCACTCGCTTGGGTAATGATTTGTGTTTGCTTGCGCAGCAGGCTGCCACCGCGATAGCGCATAAAGTGGTTCCAGATTGCCTGCAGGCCATTTGCAGGTTGGATAAACGGGTAGTAACCCTGAAAGCCTGTAATGCCGTTGCCATCCTCGCTGAGTCTGGCGCTACGAGCATTTTTTTGCGCCATGTCGTAGATGGGTTGTGGCAGTGCTGCACTTCGACGGGTCTTGTAGATATTGAGCCGATAGCTCTCGGGGTTACGCCGCAGCATTTCAATTTGGCCGGGTGTGAGAAACGCCCGGTAATTTTCGTAGTTGTTCTTGTCGATGTAGAACTCGATCGTGTCACTGGCGAACGGGTCGGTGGAGGTCTGCATGGAGGCGCCGGACGGTTGGTGCTGGTAACCGCCTTCCCAGGCGGGAATTGAGCCGTCGTTGTTTGCGCCCTGAAGCGCACCGAGGGGCGTCAGTTGCTCTGCACCCGCAGTTGCGCCAAGCGCGCTAAAGAGCAGGCCCGCGGAGAGTCGTTGTGTCCTGTTCATTGCTCACCTCCTTGTGCGATAGCGCTCAGCATGGTGTCGATGCGGGAAAGGTATTGACTGATATCGTTGGCCCCTAGGCGTTGCGCCAAGGCAAACCAACTGCGGGCGTATTCGAGTGTCGCCAGCGGGTCTTGGACGGTTGCATCGGGCTCCTTAGCGCTTGGTTTCTGTGCATTGGCTAGGTGGCATTGGCCGATGGACATCGCCAGCTCGGCGTTGATCATCTCGTGTTCAAGCTCATTCACGACGCAAGGTGTGGTGGGCGAGGCTTGAACATTTGCAAGCAGGCAAAACGTGAGGCTTGCCGACAGAAAGAAACGTTTCATGTTGTGCTCCTCAGTTTGACGGGCAATAACTGCGGTTCCATAATGAGACCGCGAGGGAAATGCTAGGTTTCGTCATAGAACCTGTCAAGGGGTGCTTCGCCTATTATTATTTCTTTATTAAAATCAAATAGTTGGTGGTGATTTCGTGGAAAGAGTGACGTTCGAGGAGCGAAATTGTTCGGTGGCGCGCTCGCTAGATATTCTTGGCGACTGGTGGAATGTGCTGATTGTTCTGGAGTCGATGTGGGGGACGTCGAGGTTCGATGACTACCAAAAGCATTTGAAAATATCCAAAGGCATTCTGTCTAAGCGCCTCAAGTTGCTGCAGGAGCATGAGGTCTTGCACAAGGTCTCGATCAACGGCGGCAGCGAGTATCGACTCACCGAGAAGGGCCTGGATTTATATGTCGTGGTACAGGCCATTTTGCAGTGGGGTGACAAGTGGAATCCGCCGGCAGAAGGGTGCCCGGTGGTGCCGTTCAATCGCGACAACGACGCTGAACTGGCACCGCTGGAATTGCGTGATATTCAGGGGTTGCCAGTCACGCTTAAGAACCTGGGGCTTCGGCCGGGGCCAGGGGCGAATGCCAACACCAGGTTGCGGCTTGAAAGCCTGTCGTTTCGAGACAAATACCGGTAGCTGAGTGGCCTTTCGTGTTTCTGTCTGAGGCGGCAACGGAGGGTCGTTCTGCTGGTCGAGTGATTTTCTGAGCCGACTGGTAAAACCCAGTGTGCGAGTCGGAATTGGTTATTTTTTGTGCTATATTGCGTGCCCGCGAAATTCTCCCTCCACGCCTTACCGGTCATCGTCATGCAAGCAGCCAAGCCGTTATTCGATTATCCAAAATACTGGGCCGAGTGCTTTGGCCCGGCGCCTTTCCTGCCGATGAGCCGGGAAGAAATGGATCAGCTTGGCTGGGATTCCTGCGACATCATCATCGTTACCGGCGATGCCTACGTCGACCATCCCTCGTTCGGCATGGCGATCATCGGCCGGCTGCTGGAGTCCCAGGGCTTTCGCGTCGGCATCATCGCCCAGCCGAACTGGCAGTCCAAAGACGACTTTATGAAGCTTGGTGAGCCGAACCTGTTCTTCGGGGTCGCGGCCGGCAACATGGACTCGATGATCAACCGTTACACCGCCGATAAAAAAGTCCGCTCCGACGATGCCTACACCCCTGGCGGCCTGGCCGGCAAGCGCCCGGATCGGGCCAGCCTGGTGTACAGCCAACGCTGCAAGGAGGCCTACAAGAACGTGCCGATCGTGCTCGGCGGCATCGAGGCTTCGCTGCGCCGGATTGCCCACTACGACTATTGGCAGGACAAGGTGCGCAACTCGATCCTGATCGATGCCTGCGCCGACATTCTGCTTTACGGCAACGCTGAGCGGGCCATCATCGAGGTGGCGCAACGCTTGTCCTACGGGCAGAAGATCGAAGAAATCACCGATGTGCGCGGCACCTCGTTTATCCGCCGCGACACGCCGACGGACTGGTTCGAGATTGACTCCACACGTATCGACCGGCCGGGCAAGATCGACAAGATCATCAACCCCTATGTGAATACCCAGGACACCCAGGCCTGTGCCATCGAGCAGGACAAGGCCGCCGCTGAGGCTGGCGACGATGGCCAAGGGGCCCAGGTGGTGCAGTTGTTGCCGCACCCCAGGTTGACCCGCGAGCGCACCGTGATTCGCCTGCCCTCGGCCGAGAAGGTGCGCAACGATGCGGTGCTGTACGCCCACGCCAACCGCGTGCTGCACCTGGAAACCAATCCCGGCAACGCGCGGGCGCTGGTGCAAAAGCACGGTGAGGTGGATGTCTGGCTCAACCCACCGCCCATTCCGATGAGCACCGAGGAAATGGACTACGTGTTCGGCATGCCCTATATGCGCGTGCCGCACCCGGCCTATGGCAAGGCGAAGATCCCGGCCTACGAGATGATTCGCTTCTC
>DAITLT010000220.1:0-5856 GCA_036835505.1 Pseudomonas sp. | reverse complement strand
GATCTCGCCCTTGTCCATAAAGATCACCCGGTTCGCCACGGTGCGGGCGAAACCCATTTCGTGGGTCACGCAGAGCATAGTCATGCCGTCTTCAGCGAGGCTGACCATGGTGTCCAGCACCTCCTTGACCATCTCCGGATCGAGGGCTGAGGTCGGTTCGTCGAACAGCATGATCTTCGGCTTCATGCACAGCGCGCGGGCGATCGCCACCCGCTGCTGCTGGCCGCCGGAAAGCTGACCGGGGTACTTGTACGCCTGCTCGGGGATGCGCACGCGCTGAAGAAAATGCATGGCAATTTCCTCGGCCTGGCGCCTGGGCATCTTGCGCACCCACATCGGCGCCAGGGTGCAGTTCTGCAGTACGCTCAGGTGCGGGAACAGGTTGAAGTGCTGGAACACCATACCCACTTCGCGACGGATCGCCTCGATATGCTTGAGATTGCTGGTCAGCTCGGTGCCATCCACCACGATGCGCCCTTGCTGGTGCTCCTCCAGGCGATTGATGCAACGGATGGTGGTCGACTTGCCGGAGCCGGACGGCCCACAGAGGACGATCCGCTCGCCCGGCTGCACGCTAAGGTTGAGGTCTTTGAGCACATGGAACTGGCCGTACCACTTGTTCACGCCCTGCAGCAGGATCATCGGCTCGGCGCTGGATTGTTTGCTGGCTTGACTCATCAACTTGGCTCCTGCAACGCAAAAACTCTAATTCGTACGGCTCTTGTAGGCTGGGTTAGGCCACGCTGCGGCTAACCCAGCCTAGCGTTTGTGACCGGTGTCCAGCCTGCGCTCCAGGCGCATGGAATAACGGGACATGCCGAAACAAAAGATCCAGAACAGCAAGGCGGCGAACACGTAGCCCTCGGTGGCCATGCCCAGCCAGGCCGGGTCGGTGGTGGCTTGCTTGATGCTGTTGAGCAGGTCGAACAGGCCGATGATGATCACCAGGCTGGTGTCCTTGAACAGGGCAATAAAGGTGTTGACGATGCCGGGGATCACCAGCTTCAGCGCCTGCGGCAGGATCACCAGGCCCATCATTCGCCAGTAGCCCAGGCCCATGGCCGCCGCGGCCTCGTACTGGCCCTTGGGGATGGCCTGCAAGCCGCCGCGCACCACCTCGGCAACATAGGCCGACTGGAACAGGATCACGCCGATCAGCGCGCGCACCAGCTTGTCGAAGCTCAGGCCTTCAGGCAGAAACAGCGGCAGCATCACCGAGGACATAAACAACACGGTGATCAACGGCACGCCGCGCCAGAACTCGATAAAGGTCACGCACAGCACGCGAATCGCCGGCATGTCCGAGCGCCGCCCAAGGGCAAGCAGGATGCCCAGCGGCAAGGCACCACTGATGCCCACCGCAGCAATCACCAGGGTCAGCATCAGGCCGCCCCACTGGCTGGTCGCCACCTCGCTCAAGCCCCAAAAGCCACCGTGCAACAGCCAGTAAGCCAGCAGCGGCAGCACCAGCAGATAACCCAGGGCATACGGCGCCTTGCGCGGCATGCGCGCGATAAACAAGGGCGCGGCAGCGAACAACGTCAGCAGCACGGTCAGGTTGACCCGCCAACGCAGCTCTGGCGGGTAGAAGCCGTAGATAAACTGGCCGAAACGCTGCTGGACAAACACCCAACAGGCGCCCTCGCCGGTGCAATCGGCACGGCTGCGGCCCAGCCAGTTGGCGTCGAACAGCGCCCACTGCAACAGCGGCGGCAACACCAGCCAGATCAGGTAGCCGGCAAACAGGCTCAGCAGGGTATTGAAGGGGCTGGAGAACAGGTTGTTGCGCAACCAGGCCAGCACCCCGACGCTCAAGGGCGGTGGCGGCAAATCCGGTTTAAAAATATGCCTCTGCATGCTTAACGCTCGATCAGCGCCATGCGCTGGTTATACACATTCATCAACATGGAGATGCTGATGCTGATGGCCAGGTACACGCTCATGGTGATGGCGATGGCCTCGATAGCCTGGCCGGTCTGGTTGAGCACCGTGCCGGCGAACAGCGAGACCATGTCCGGGTAACCGATGCCGGCGGCCAGGGAGGAGTTCTTCACCAGGTTGAGGTACTGGCTGGTCAGCGGCGGAATGATCACCCGCAGCGCCTGGGGAATGATCACCTTGCCCAGGGTCACGCCGGGGCGCAGGCCCAAAGAGCGCGCCGCCTCGGTCTGGCCGTGACTGACGGCCTGGATGCCGGCACGCACGATCTCGGCGATAAAGGCGGCGGTGTAGATGGTCAGGGCCAGGGTCAGGGCCATCAGCTCGGGGATCATCACCAGGCCACCGCGAAAGTTGAAGCCCTGCAACTGCGGCAGGCTCCACAGCAGCGGATTACCGGCCAACAACACACTCAGGCCCGGCAACAGCAGCACCACGGCGAGCACCGCCGGCCACAGGACAAATGCCTGCCCAGTGGCGTCGAAACGCACCCGGCGCCAGCGCAGCAACCCGGCAATCACCATCGCCGCCAGCACCAGGCTGCACAGGAGCGGCACAAAGGCAGCGCTGGCCGCCGGTGCCGGCAGATACAGGCCACGGTTATTGAGGAACAACGCCCCGGCCAATTCGTGGCTCTGGCGCGGGCCGGGCATGGCCAGCATCACGGCGAAATACCAGAAGAAGATCTGCAGCAACGGCGGGATATTGCGGAAGGTTTCGATATAGACGGTGGCCAGCTTGCTCAGCATCCAGTTCGGCGACAAGCGCGCCACGCCGAGGAGAAAACCCAGCACGCTGGCCAACAGGATGCCGATGGCCGAAACCAGCAAGGTATTCAGCAGGCCGACGACAAACACCCGGCCGTAGGAGTGGCTTTCGTTGTAGTCGATCAGGTGCTGGGCAATGCCAAAGCCGGCGCTGCTGTCGAGAAAGCCGAAGCCGGAGACGATGCCGCGCTGGGCCAGGTTTTGCTGGGTGTTGTCGAACAGGTACCAGCCAAACGCGATCACACTGGCAACGGCGAGGAGCTGAAATAGCCAGGCGCGAAGCTGCGGATCGGTCCAGGGCGAGCCACCCGCTCGCGGGGCATTGGCAGTGGTGTGCATGGCAGCCCTCATAGAAGCCCTGCCCCGCCTGGGCGGGAACAGGGTTCACTGGATCAGAACAACGCCTGAGCGGCACAACGGCCGCCCGGCGCGAAGGGTGTCAGCGCACTGGCGGCGCGTACTGCACCCCACCCTTGTTCCACAGGGCATTGAGGCCACGGTCGATCTTCAACTCACTGCCGGCGCCGACGTTGCGATTGAAGACTTCCGCATAGTTGCCCACTTGCTTGATGATCTGCACGGCCCAGTCCTTGGGCAGCTTCAGGTCTTTGCCGAACTCGCCTTCGCTGCCCAGCAGGCGCGCGATGTCGGGGTTCTTGGTGGTCTTCGCGGTTTCCACGACGTTCTGCGAGTCAATCCCCAGCTCCTCGCCGTTAAGCATGGCGAACAGGGTCCAGCGCACGATCTTGAACCACTCGTCATCGCCCTGGCGTACGGCCGGGCCCAGTGGCTCCTTGGAGATCACCTCCGGCAGCACCACATACTCAGCGGGCGCAGCCAGCTTGATGCGCTGGGCGTAGAGCTGCGACTGATCGGAGGTCAGCACGTCGCAACGGCCGGCCTCCACCGACTTGGCGCTTTCATCCGAGGTGTCGTAGGTAATCGGCGTGTACTTGAGGCCATTGGCGCGGAAGTAGTCGGAGAGGTTCAGCTCGGTGGTGGTACCGGCCTGGATGCACACCGTAGCGCCGTCGAGCTCCCTGGCACTGGTCACGCCGAGCTTCTTGTTGACCAGAAAGCCCTGACCGTCGTAGTAAGTCACGCCGGTAAAGCTGATGCCCATGGCCGCATCGCGGGAACTGGTCCAGGTGCTGTTGCGCGAGAGAATATCGACCTCGCCGGACTGCAACGCGGTGAAGCGCTCCTTGGCGGTCAAGGGGCTGAACTTGACCTTGCTGGCATCGCCAAACACGGCCGCAGCCACGGCGCGACAGACATCCACGTCGAGCCCCAGGTAGTTACCCTTGGCGTCGGCATAGGAAAAGCCCGGCAAACCATCGCTGATACCGCACTGCACAAAGCCTTTCTTCTGCACCGCCGCCAGGGTCGAGCCGGCCTGGGCAAAACCACTCGCGCCCAAAACGGCTGCCGTGGTCAGTAACGCCAGGGTGGATTTCAGCGTCTTCATCGGTAATCTCCAGTTGCTGTTGTTGTTTTGGCGTCGCGGCCCAAGCGCCTTAATCCTGTGCGGCGCCAGCGAGCACTGGCTGAAGTCTAGCCACTGCCGCGCAAAGTCCACTGCTGGTTTAAACTCCGTTGCCGTTTTGGCGCGGTTCAGCGCAACGCAAGCACCGCGCACTCTCGATGCACCCCCGGCGACCAGGCCAAGGCGCAAACAGGCAACCCGACGACACTTTATTAATCCACCAGCCCGCCCTTGCAGGGCTGATCAGCCCAGCCTCGCCAGGGCGGGCACCCGGCACAGGAGCCATAGATGCACGAGAACCTGATACTTGAGCCAAGCCAAAACGCCGACGCCTGCGTCATCTGGCTACACGGCCTGGGCGCCGACCGTTACGATTTTCTGCCGGTGGCCGAAGCCCTGCAGCACGTACTGCACAGCACCCGCTTTGTCATGCCCCAGGCGCCGACCAGGGCGGTGACCATCAACGGCGGCTACGCCATGCCCAGTTGGTACGACATCCTGGCCATGAGCCCGGCGCGGGCGATCGATCGCGCACAACTGGAAGCCTCGGCCCTGCAGGTCATGACGCTGATCGAGGCGCAGCGCGACAGCGGCATCGATCCGGCACGAATCATCCTCGCCGGCTTCTCCCAGGGCGGCGCCGTGGTTCTGCACACGGCCTTCCTGCGCTGGCACGGCCCCCTGGGTGGCGTGCTGGCGCTGTCCACCTACGCCCCAACCTTTAGTGACGAGGTGCAGTTGTCCGCCAGTCAGCGCGCCATACCGGTGCTCTGCCTGCACGGGCGCAACGATGACGTGGTGCTGCCCGCCATGGGCCGTGCCGCCCACGACTACCTGCAGGCCCAGGGCGTGCCGGTAACCTGGAAGGACTACCCGATGAGCCATGAAGTTATTAATGAAGAGATCCGCGCCATTGCCCTCTGGCTCGACTCGCGCCTGGCCTGAAGCGCAGCCAGCCAGATCCGTGACCAAGCAGTCGCGGCGCGACCGTCGGTCAGATGAAACTGATCGACGGATTGTCAGATATTGCCAGCAGGCCTAGTGTTTTCGCGGTATATACCAAAACGACAGGGAGCGTTCGCTATGTCCGTGATTGTTGCTCGGCGATTGCGTATCTTGTGCCCATGAAGATCAGCCAGCGGCAGGTCGACCTGCATCAGGTCATGCACCTGCGCCTGTTTCACAACGTCAGCGCCGGCAACCTCAGCCGTTTGCTCAAGGGCTTTCGCACCTGCGAACTGGAGGCTGGGGAGATCCTCCTGTCGCCGTTCAAGCGCAATCAATACCTGTACCTGCTGCTCGAAGGCCAGCTCAAGGTCTACCTCGGCTCCCTCGACAATCAACCGGCCAGCACCCTAGAAGTCGGTGACTGCGCCGGCGAAGTCAGCTGCATCGACAACCGGCCGCCCTCGGCCTATGTCCTGGCCAGCAGTACCGCCGTGCTGCTGCGCCTGCACCGCAAAGCCCTGCTCAGCCTGTTCGGCCAGTCCCCAGAATTAACCCAGAACCTCCTGGAGCTGCTCTGCCAGCGCGTGCGGCAAAGCAACCAGGGCATTCTCGACAGCGAGCAACACGCCAACATCGACACCCTGACCGGCTGCTTCAACCGTCGCTGGCTGGAGCATGTGTACCAGCGCGAAAGCACCCGCTGCGCCTACAACAGCC
>DAITLT010000219.1:0-5861 GCA_036835505.1 Pseudomonas sp. | reverse complement strand
GTTGGCCAGCGGGCCGGCCGCCACTATCGCCACCCGCTGACTCACCGGCTTGCGGGTAAAGGCCTGGCCCAGCCACTCGGCCGGCACCTCAGCCTCGCGCTCATCGAGCATCTTGACGTAGCCGCCCAGGGGAATGGCCGCAATCACGAACTCGGTGCCCTGACGATCCTGCCAACGCAGCAGGGGCGTGCCAAAACCAACAGAAAAGCGCAACACCTTGACCCCACAGCGCCGGGCCACCCAGAAATGGCCAAACTCGTGAATAGTCACCAGCACACCCAGGGCCACCAGGGTGCCAAAAATCATATAGAGCGCGCTCATCGACATCCTCCGGGCTTAGCGCCCGTTACCCTGCAGCCATTGCTCGGCATGTACTCGCGCACGGGCATCGGCCAGCAATACGCTATCCAGGCTTGCGACCGCAACGGCAGGCTCAAGGTTCAATACCGCATCGATAATCTCGGCGATCTCGAGAAATCCGATGCGCCGGTCGAGAAACGCCTGCACGGCGATTTCATTGGCCGCATTCAGCAAGGCCGGCGCCGTGCCACCCACCTCGGCCGCCTGCCGAGCCAGGCGCAAACAGGGGAAGCGCTGCTCGTCCGGGGCCTGAAAATCCAGGCGAGCGACGGCAAACAGGTCCAGCGGCGCCACCCCGGAAGCAATCCGCTGTGGCCAGGCCAGGGCGTGGGCGATCGGTGTGCGCATGTCCGGGTTGCCCAACTGCGCCAGCACCGAGCCGTCGACATAATCGACCAGGGAATGGATCACGCTTTGCGGATGGATCACCACCTCAACCTGCGCCGGCGTGGCGGCAAACAGCCAACAGGCCTCGATCAGCTCCAGGCCCTTGTTCATCATGCTCGCCGAGTCGACGGAAATTTTCCGGCCCATGGACCAATTGGGGTGAGCGCAGGCTTGCTCGGGGGTAACGTGGCGCAATTCTTCCAGCGGCGTCTGGCGAAACGGCCCACCGGAGGCGGTCAGCAAAATGCGCCGCACCCCGACCGGGGCCAGGCCGCGGGCATAATCGCCGGGCAGGCACTGGAAAATCGCATTGTGTTCACTGTCGATCGGCAACAGCACGGCGCCGCTGCGCTGCACCGCCTGCATAAACAAGGCGCCGGACATCACCAGGGCTTCCTTGTTGGCCAGCAGAACCTTCTTGCCGGCCTCCACCGCCGCCAGGGTCGGCGGCAAACCGGCAGCCCCGACGATGGCGGCCATCACCGCATCCACCTCCGGATGGGCGGCCACCTGGCAAAGCCCGGCCTCCCCCACCAGCACTCGGGTAGTCAGGCCGGCAAGCTGCAAAGCCGACTGCAACGCCTGAGCCGCCGCCGGCTGAGGCACCACCGCGTAGCGCGGCTTAAAGCGCAGGCATAACGCCTCCAGCTCAGCCAGGCGACTGAAGCCGGTCAGGGCGAACACCTGATAGCGCTGCGGATGCCGCGCGATCACATCGAGAGTGCTAAGGCCGATGGAGCCGGTGGCGCCCAGCACCGTTATCTGTTGCGCAGGAGTCACAGGACGCCCCAGCCAACGATCCACAACAGCACGGCAAACAGCGGAATGGCTGCGGTCAGGCTGTCGATGCGATCGAGGATGCCGCCATGGCCGGGCAGCAGATTGCTGCTGTCCTTGATCCCCGCTTCGCGCTTGAACATGCTCTCGGTCAGGTCACCGACCACCGAGACCAACACCAGCAGCAAGGTGCTGGCCAGGGCCAGGGCCAGCTCGACCGGCCCCCAGTGCCGGCCGATGCCCACCGCCAGGGTAATCAGCAGGCAGGTAAACAAGCCGCCCAGCACGCCCTCCCAGCTTTTCCCCGGACTCACCTGCGGCGCCAGCTTGCGCTTGCCGAAGGCCCGCCCGGCAAAGTAGGCGCCGATATCCGCAGCCCAGACCAGCACCATCACGGCCACGATCAGGTAGTTGCCCAGCGGCCACTGTTTGAGCAGCACCAGACCCTGCCAGGCCGGCAAGAGGATCAGCAGACCAATCAGCACCTTGCTCGGCAGCGACTGAAACAGCACCTTGCTACGCGGAAAATTGAGCACCAGCAACGTGGCCAGCGACCACCAGGCAAGGGCCGCCAGCAGCACCTTGCCCGCCAGTTGCGGAAACACGTACAGGCCGTACAACAGCACCGCCACCAGCAGCGCGTAGGCGATCCGCAGCGGCTGCGCGGCCAGCCCGGCCAGGCGCGCCCACTCCCAGCCGCCCAGGGCCACCACCGCACCGATGAACAGCGCAAAATGCGCCCCATCGAGCAGGAAGAAACCGCCCAGGGCGATTGGCAGCAACAGCAACGCAGTGATGATCCGTTGTTTCAGCATTATGGGCGCGCCTTAGATGCGGCTTGCGCTGCCACCTGTTCGCTGGTCTTGCCGAAGCGACGTTGGCGGGTAGCGTAATCGGCCAGCGCATTGCGCATGGCCTGGTGTTTGAAATCCGGCCAGTACAGGTCGGAGAAATACAGCTCGGCATAGGCCAGCTGCCAGAGCAGGAAGTTGCTGATGCGATGCTCGCCGCCGGTACGAATGCACAGGTCCGGCAACGGCAAGTCGGCCGTCACCAGGCGCCCCTGCAACAGTTCGGCATTGATCTCCTGCGGCTGCAGGCTGCCGGCTTGAACGTCACGGGCCAGGGCCTGGGCCGCCTGGACGATGTCCCACTGGCCGCCATAGTTGGCCGCCACCTGCAGAACAAACCTGCTCGGCCCGGCGGTTTGCGCCTCGGCCGCGGCCATGGCCGCCTGCAACTCCGGATGAAAGCGCGAGCGATCACCAATGATGCGCAGGCTGATCTGGTTTTCCTTGAGCTTTTTCGCCTCGCGCCGCAGCGCGCTGAGAAACAGCTCCATCAGCGCGCCAACCTCGTCGGCGGGGCGCTGCCAGTTCTCGCTGGAGAAGGCGAACAGGGTCAGCACCTCGACCCCGGCATCGGCGCACACCTTGATGACCGCGCGCACCGCATCGACGCCGGCCTTGTGTCCGGCGACGCCCGGCAGCAAACGTTTTTTCGCCCAGCGATTATTGCCATCCATGATGATGGCAACGTGCCGCGGCACCGCCGCAAGCGACTCGGAGACTGTCTTATCCATGACCTTAGCGACCGTTAAACGGCCATCAAATCCGCTTCTTTCTGCTTTACGGCCACTTCGATCTCGGCGACAAACTTGTCGGTCAGCTTCTGGATATCATCGGCGGCACGACGCTCCTCGTCCTCGCTGATTTCCTTCTCCTTGACCAGGTCTTTCAACTGGCTCAGGGCGTCACGACGGATATTGCGCACGGCCACACGGCCATCTTCTGCCGCATCGCGAGCCTGCTTGGTGAAACCGCGACGGGTCTCTTCGGTCAGGGCCGGCATGGAGATCAGCAGCAACTCACCCAGGTTGGTCGGGTTGAAGCCCAGGCCGGAGCTCTGGATCGCCTTGTCCACGGCGGCCAGCATGTTGCGCTCGAACGCCACCACCTGCAGGGTGCGGGCATCCTTGACGGTGACGTTGGCCACCTGGTTCAAGGGGGTGTCGGCGCCGTAGTACGGCACCATCACGCCACCGAGAATGCTCGGATGCGCCTGGCCGGTGCGGATGCGGCTGAAGGCATGAACCAGCGACTCCAGGCTCTTCTGCATGCGGACTTGGGCGTCTTTCTTGATCTCGTTGATCATTGTTTGTTCTCCTCGATCAGGGTTCCCTCGGCACCGCCAAGGACAATATTCAGCAAAGCGCCCGGCTTGTTCATATTGAACACCCGCAGCGGCATATTGTGGTCACGGCACAGGCAAATGGCGGTCAGATCCATCACCCCCAGCTTGCGGTCGAGCACCTCGTCATAGCTCAGGTGCTCGAACTTCTCGGCATGCGGGTCCTTGAATGGATCGGCGGTGTACACGCCATCCACCTTGGTTGCCTTGAGCACCACATCGGCATCGATCTCGATGGCGCGCAGGCAGGCGGCCGAGTCGGTGGTAAAGAACGGGTTGCCGGTGCCGGCGGCAAAAATCACCACCTCGCCCACTTTCAGGTGGCGCATGGCCTTGCGCCGATCATAGTGATCGGTCACCCCAACCATGGAAATCGCTGACATCACCAGGGCCGGGATGTTCGAGCGCTCCAGGGCATCACGCATGGCCAGGGCGTTCATCACGGTGGCGAGCATACCCATATGGTCGCCCGTGACCCGGTCCATGCCGGCGGCGCTCAGCGCGGCACCGCGGAACAGGTTGCCGCCGCCAATCACCAGGCCGACCTGCACGCCGATGCCAACCAGTTGGCCGACTTCCAGGGCCATGCGATCGAGCACCTTGGGGTCGATGCCGAACTCTTCCGAGCCCATCAAGGCCTCGCCGCTAAGTTTGAGCAAAATGCGTTTATAGCGAGGTTGACGACCACTCACCTGCTGAGCCATTGCGTATCTCTCCTGCGGCGTTTGCATATTGCGCAGGCCCTGAGGCCTGCGCACGAATAAAATCTTGGGCGCGCTACGAAAGCGCCGACAGCATCTGGTGCCATGTGACACACAAACGCCGGGGGAGTTTCAGCCCGATTCGCCTCCCCGCTTTGTAAAAGAGGCCGCTCGCGTGAGCGGGCAGCCTCTTGGGTGCGACAGTATGAACCGTCTTACTGCTTGCTGGCAGCCAGCTGGGCAGCAACTTCTTCAGCAAAGTTGTCGACCGGCTTCTCGATGCCGTCGCCCACTTTGAAGTAGGTGAAGGAAACGATTTCAGCGCCGCCCTGCTTGGCCAGCTCACCGACCTTGATGTCTGGGTTCTTGACGAACGCCTGCTCTACCAGGCTGGCTTCGGCGAGGAACTTGCTGATCCGGCCCTTGACCATGTTCTCAACAATATTCTCTGGCTTGCCTTTGATTTTTTCTTCGTTGAGGCTCAGGAACACGGCTTTCTCGCGCTCGATGGCTTCAGCGGAAACCTGCGAAGGCAGCAGGAACTCTGGGTTGCTGGCCGCGACGTGCATGGCGATGTCTTTAGCCAGCTCGACGTTGCCGCCCTTGAGTACAACCACAACACCGATCTTGTTGCCGTGCAGGTAGGAACCCAACACGTCGCCTTCGATACGGGCCAGACGACGGATGTTGACGTTTTCACCGCACTTGGCCACCAGGGCCAGACGCGCTTCTTCCTGGGCCGCGATCAGCGGAGCAACGTCAGTCAGTTGCTCAGCGAAGGCTTTCTCGACGCTGGCAGCAACGAAGTTCTTGAAATCGTCCTGCAGAGCCAGGAAGTCGGTCTGCGAGTTGACTTCGAGGATCACGGCCGACTTGCCGTCTTCGGCAACCTTGACCGCGATGGCACCTTCGGCAGCCACGTTGCCCGCTTTCTTGGCAGCTTTGATCGCGCCGGAAGCACGCATGTCGTCGATGGCTTTTTCGATGTCGCCGCCAGCCTTGGTCAAGGCCTTCTTGCAATCCATCATGCCTTCGCCGGTACGCTCACGCAGTTCTTTAACCAACGCTGCAGTAATCTCTGCCATTTGAAAATTCCTCTTGGATAGGTTTTAAACCATTCCACCCGCGTTCACGGGCGTTAAATTCTTCAGCCATTCACTGGCAGCCGGTTATCCAACACAACGACGCCAATAAATGGTTTTCGAGGTGGCAAAAAGGGGGCCAAGCCCCCTTTTTGCGTACTGAGTAAACGCTAGGCGTTAATTACTCAGCCTTCAGCCGCTTCAGCAGCAGGCGCTTGCTCGGCGAACTCTTCGGTCGCGCCGCCAGCATTGCTACGGCCACGGATTACCGAGTCAGCCATGGCACCCATGTACAGCTGAATGGCGCGAATGGCGTCATCGTTACCTGGGATGATGTAGTCAACGCCTTCCGGGCTGCTGTTGG
>DAITLT010000218.1:0-5895 GCA_036835505.1 Pseudomonas sp. | reverse complement strand
TACGGGGTGGCCAGAGCCGCCCCGTTTTGTTTTAACCGATCACGAGACTGGCCCATGGATTTCCTTCCTCTGTTTCACAACCTCAAGGGCCGCAAGGTGTTGCTGGTCGGTGGTGGCGAGGTGGCGCTGCGCAAGGGCCGCTTACTGGCGGATGCCGGTGCGGCGCTGAAAGTAGTCGCTCCCGAGGTTGATCCGCAGCTGAATGAGCTGGCCCTGCACAGCCAGGGTTCTGTGCAGTTGCGCGGCTATCAGGCCGACGACCTGCAGAACATCTGCCTGGTCATTGCCGCCACCGATGATGAGCCGCTGAATGCGCAAATATCGGTGCAGGCCCAGGCCCGCGGCATTCCGGTCAATGTGGTGGATGCGCCCAAGTTGTGCAGTGTGATTTTCCCGGCCATCGTCGACCGTTCGCCGTTGATCGTCGCCATCACCAGTGGCGGTGATGCACCGGTGCTGGCGCGGCTGATCCGGGCCAAGATCGAGACCTGGATTCCGGCTACCTACGGTCAACTGGCGGGGCTGTCCAAGCGCTTCCGCGCGCGGGTCAAAGCGTTGTTTCCCAATGTGCAGCAGCGCCGGGTGTTCTGGGAGGACGTGTTTCAGGGGCCGATTGCCGAGAGCGTGTTTGCCGGCAAACTGCAGGAAGGTGAGCGCTTATTGGAAGAGAAAATCGCCGGTGTCGCCCCGCGGCAGTTGGGCGAGGTGTATCTGGTCGGGGCCGGGCCTGGTGATCCGGATTTGCTGACCTTTCGCGCCTTGCGCCTGATGCAGCAGGCCGATGTGGTGCTCTATGACCGTCTGGTGGCGCCGGCCATCGTCGAGCTGTGCCGCCGCGATGCCGAGCGTATCTATGTTGGCAAGCGCCGCGCCGAGCATGCGCTGCCCCAAGAGCAGATCAATCAGCGCCTGGTGACGCTGGCCAAGGAGGGCAAGCGGGTGCTGCGCCTCAAGGGCGGCGACCCGTTTATCTTCGGCCGTGGCGGCGAGGAGATCGAGCAACTGGCCGCCGAGGGCATTCCCTTCCAGGTGGTGCCGGGGATTACCGCCGCCAGTGGTTGTGCCGCCTATGCCGGGATTCCCCTGACCCATCGCGATTACGCCCAGTCGGTGCGCTTTGTCACCGGCCATTTGCAGGATGGTAGCTGCGACCTGCCGTGGCGCGACCTGGTCGCGCCGGGGCAGACCCTGGTGTTTTATATGGGCCTGACCGGCTTGCCGATCATCTGTGCCCAGTTGATCGGCCATGGGCGCGGCGCAGAAACCCCGGTGGCGCTGATCGAGCAGGGCACCACCGCCCAGCAGCGGGTCTACACCGGCACCTTGGCCAGCCTGCCCGAGTTACTGGCGCAGCAGCAGGTGCATGCGCCGACCCTGGTGATCGTCGGCGAGGTGGTGACCCTGCGGGAAAAACTCGCCTGGTTCGAAGGTGCGCAACGCCGCGAGTAGTCGCCAAGACAGTCCTGGCACTGCCAGGACTGGCGAGCCTTAGCTCAGGCGCTGTTGCCAGAGCTGTTCGGCGTGGGCGAAGGCCGCTTCGCGGGTTTCACCCAGCCCGCGCAGGGCCAGGGCCATGGTCGCAAGCACGGCCAGGCGACCATAGGCGTCCTCGGCTTGGCCCAGCCAAACCGCGAGCAAATGCTCAGGCGCTAATTGCTCGGGTTTGACATGCCGTAGCGCCGACAGCGCCGGCCATTCCTCGTCCCAATCCACGCCGCCACTGGTGCCATACAGATGGCTGATGGCATCCGGGTTGACCTCGATTTCACCGCCTTCGCCCTTGATCACGATGGCGTTGTCCGCCAGCAACTGGCTGGCCGCGCGATGGGTCACCTGATAACCGGGATGGAAAATACTCTGCAGGCCACAGCGGGCCTGCAAGGGGTTGAGAATCCGGGTCAGCGAGTGGATTGGCGAGCGCAGGCCAAGGATATTGCGCAGGTCGATCATTCGCTGTAACTGCGGCGCCCAGTCGGCCAGCGGGATAAACGCCAGGTGCTGCTGATCCAGCGCCTGAGCCACGCTGTCCCAGTCGCGGCACAGGGGGATGTCCAGCAGGGCGATCAGTTGTTCGCTGTACATGCGCCCGGCGGTGTGGGCACCCGCGCCATGCAGGAGAATGCGCACGCCGCTGGCGGCCAGGGCCTTGACCGCCAGCAGGTACCAGGGCAGGTGACGCTTCTTGCCGGCATAGCTGGGCCAGTCCAGATCGACGGCGATGCGCGGTACCTGCAGGCGTTCGCGCACGGCTTCGGCGAAGCCGGCCATTTCTTCGGCGCTTTCTTCCTTGTGCCGCAGCAGCATCAGAAAGGCGCCGAGCTGGGTGTCTTCGACCTTGTCGTCGAGCAACAGGCCCATGGCAGCGCGGGCTTCTTCGCGGGTCAGGTCGCGGGCGCCGCGTTTGCCCTTACCGAGGATGCGCACGAAATGGGCAAAAGGATGTTCAGCGGGAGTGGTCAGGTTCATAGGCAATTCGTCGGTTTTGGCAGGCCGGCCAGTTTGGCCGCCAGCTTGGCGGGAGTGCCCTGGAACAGGCGATTAAGGTGCAGGCTGTTGCCCTTGTCGACGCCCAGGTGCAGGGCGACGTACTTGATCAGCGGGCGAGTGGCGGGGGACAGCTGATACTCGCGATAAAAATCGCGCAGCAACTGCAGCACTTCCCAGTGCTCGGCGCTTAGCGGTAGGTGTTCGCGTTCGGCCAGGGCTTGAGCGATCGCGGGCGACCAGTCATTGAGGTCGAGCAGGTAACCCTCTTTATCCAGGGCAATGCGCTGGCCGTTGGCTTGCAACACATTCATAGCCAGCTGTTGACCTTGGCATAGCTCAGGGTCAGCTCGACAAACGCCGGATAATCCAGGCGTTTGACCCGGCAGGGCAGCTCACTGAGCGCGCGCGCCTGCAGGTCTTCATCGAGGGCGAACAGCGCGATGCTGTCGGGCATCAGGTCCAGCGCTTGACGCTGGGCGGTGCCGGGTTGCAGCGCATACACCGCATCGCCGCTGAGCAACAGGCCGTCGTGGCTGCCGAGCAGGCGCAGGCAACTGCTCAGGCGGCTATCGCTGAAGGGGGAGTGGGCCAGCAGGTGCAAGGTGCTCATCAGAGGGTCATCACCAGGTCGTAACGATCGATCAGGGCCGCGATGGCCTGATCATCCAGAGGCTCTACCGCCAGGTTCAGGGTCAGTGGGTTGAGGCCGCGTTCCTGCAGGCTGCGGCTGCTGGCATACAGGGCTTCGACGCCAAACAGCGGCAGGGCCTGCAGGTTGGCGCTTAGGTCTTTTTGTTGCAACTGAGCGGCTTGCTGCGCCGGGCACAGTTGCAGCACGCCATCATCGAGAAATAACAACGCCAGTGGCAGGTCGAAGGCGCCGCCGGCCAGGGCAATATCCAGCGCCTCGCGGGCAGCGGGGCCGCTCCAGGGGGGCTGGCGGCTGATCAGCAGCATGGATTTAGCCATCTCAATGGCCTCCGAAGCAGATCAGGCGGTCACTTAGTTGGGCGGCGTCGTGCAGTTGGCCCAGGCCGGACAGCGTCCAGTCCGCTCCCAGGCTGGCGGCGCTGCGCTGATAGCGCTCGGCCTCTTGCTGATTGAGCACGCCGCGGCGCAGGGCGGCGGCAATGCACACCACGCCATCGAGCTGCTGTTCGCGAACGAAGTCACTCCATTCGCGGCTCAGGTCCAGTTCATCCTGTGGGGTGACCACCGTCTGCGAGGCGCTGTGTACGCCATCCTGATAGAAAAACAGGCGACTGATCTCATGTCCGCCGGCCAGTACCGCCTGGGCAAAGCGCAGGGCGCGGCGCGAGGACGGCGCGTGGGGCGGAGCGAACAGGGCGATGGCGAATTTCATGCAAAATCAACTTGGCAGGACGCGTGGGGCGAATGATAAAGCCTGCGCTTGAGCTTGCGGAATAAAAAGCCGAGTCGGGGGACTGTTGAGTGTGTCTAGGTGGGACGGGGCGGGGCCGGGTAATGGCGCAGTTGTCAGCCATTACCCGGTTATTGCGTGTTGCCGGTGGCTCAGTTCTGCCAGCGTTTCAGCACCAGGGTGGCGTTGGTGCCGCCGAAGCCGAAGCTGTTGCTCATCACCACATTGGCGCTGAAGTTCTCCTTGGTTTCACGCAGGATCGGCAAATCGGCCACCTCGGGATCGAGGGTTTCGATATTGGCCGAGGCGGCGAGGAAGTTGCCTTCCATCATCAGCATGCAGTAGATCGCCTCATGCACGCCGGCGGCGCCCAGGGAGTGGCCGGACAGGCTCTTGGTCGAGCTGATCAGCGGTGCCTGGTCGCCAAACACTTCGCGCACGCCGCGTGCTTCGGCCGCGTCGCCAACCGGGGTCGAGGTGCCGTGGGTGTTCAGGTAGTCGATCGGCTCGTTGACGGTCGAGAGCGCCTGTTGCATGCAGCGGATGGCGCCTTCGCCGCTCGGTGCGACCATGTCGTAGCCGTCGCTGGTGGCGCCATAGCCGATGATCTCGGCGTAGATCTTGGCGCCGCGCTTGAGGGCGTGCTCCAGCTCTTCCACCACCACCATGCCGCCGCCACCGGCGATGACGAAGCCGTCACGGCTTTCGTCATAGGCGCGCGAGGCGCTTTGCGGGGTGTCGTTGTACTTGCTGGAAAGGGCGCCCATGGCGTCGAACAGAAAGCTCTGGCTCCAGTGCTCTTCTTCACCGCCGCCGGCAAACACGATGTCCTGCTTGCCCAGCTGGATCAGCTCCATGGCGTGGCCGATGCAGTGGGCGCTGGTGGCGCAGGCCGAGGAGATCGAGTAGTTGACGCCCTTGATCTTGAACGGGGTGGCCAGGCAGGCGGACACGGTGCTGCCCATGGTGCGCGGCACGCGGTACGGGCCAACGCGCTTGACGCCTTTCTCGCGCAGGATGTCCATGGCCTCCATCTGGTTGAAGGTCGAGGCACCGCCGGAGCCGGCCACCAGGCCGATACGCGGGTTGGAGACCTCTTCGGCGCTGAGGCCGGCATCCTTGATCGCCTGTTCCATGGACAGGTAGGCGAAGGCCGCCGCGTCGCCCATAAAGCGATACACCTTGCGGTCGATCAGTTCTTCCAGGTTCAGCTCAACCGAGCCGGAAACCTGACTGCGCAGGCCCATCTCGGCATAGGCCGGGTTGAAACGGATGCCTGAACGGCCGGCGCGCAGGCTGGCGGAAACGGTGTCTTTATCAGTGCCCAGGCACGAAACAATGCCCAGACCGGTGATCACGACGCGGCGCATGCGGTAGTCCTTCAAAAACTGTCGGTAGAGGTGAACAGGCCAACGCGCAAGCCTTCGGCACTGTAGATTTCACGGCCATCGACACTCACGGTGCCGTCGGCGATGCCCAGCACCAGCGAACGGCTGATGGTGCGTTTGATCTGAATGTTGTAGGTGACCTTCTTGGCGGTCGGCAAGACCTGGCCGAAGAACTTCACTTCGCCCGAGCCCAGGGCGCGACCACGGCCGGGGTTGCCCTGCCAGCCGAGATAGAAACCCACCAGTTGCCACATGGCATCCAGGCCCAGGCAGCCGGGCATTACCGGGTCGCCCTCGAAGTGACAGGCGAAGAACCACAGGTCCGGGTTGATATCCAGCTCGGCAACCAGTTCGCCTTTGCCGTACTTGCCGCCGGTGTCGCTGATATGGGTGATGCGATCAACCATCAGCATGTTCGGGGCGGGCAGTTGCGCGTTCCCTGGGCCGAACAGTTCGCCGCGGCTGCAGCGCAACAGGTCTTCCCGAGAGTAGGCGTTTGGTTTGGTCATGCGAGCTCCTCAAAATCCCCGTGCGGGAGGGCTTGGCTAAAGGTCTTTGCCAGGCAAATACGTGCATCTGTCCGCTGGCAGCCTAGTCGTAGACTGTTGCGTTAAGGTGAAAGTCACAGCCTTTGCGTAC
>DAITLT010000217.1:0-5921 GCA_036835505.1 Pseudomonas sp. | reverse complement strand
GGCTCGCCAGCGTTTGCAGGCCTCGCTGGATGCCGCCTTCGCCGGTCAGCGTCAGGCGCTGGTGGGTGGGGCGCCGAGGTCCGGTCACCCTTACGAAAGCAAGCTGGCCTTTCAGGTGTTGGATGCCCAGGGGCAGTCGTTGCTGCAGTCGGCCAGTGCGCCGGTGGCGTTGCTGAGTCAGTTGCGCCAGCAGTTAGCTGAATCTCGGGGGGCAGAGGCTTTGCCTGAGCGCTTGGCGGGTTATCACGATGTGGCCTTGGGGGCTTATCACTGGCGAACTTTTATGCTTCACGATCCAGACAATCAGCACTGGATTCTGGTGGGCGAGCGCGAGGATGTGCGTGGCGAACTGGTAGGGCTGATCGCCCGGCGCATGTTGTTACCCGACTTGCTCGGGTTGCCGATCCTCGCGTTGCTGGTGTGGATGGCCGTCGGCTGGGGCCTGGCGCCGTTGGCGCAGATGGCCAGCTTTATCAAATCACGCGATGCCGACAACCTGGCGCCGCTGCTGCTGGCGCCGTTGCCCCAGGAGCTGGAGCCGATCGTGGCAGCGCTCAATCGCTTGTTGCAGCAGGTGGCTCAGTTGCTGGCGCGCGAGCAGCGCTTTCTCGCCGATGCTGCCCATGAGCTGCGCACGCCCCTGGCGGTGCTGCGCATCCATGCGCAGAACGCCCAGCAGGCGCCTGACCCCGAGGATCGGGCCAGGGCCTTGCAGCAGCTTGAACATGGGGTTGAGCGCGCCACCAGGGTGGTGACCCAATTGCTCACCCTGGCGCGCCTGGAGCCGGCGGCCGTGCAGTTGGCCATGGCACCATTGGATTTGGCCGCCCTGGCCCGTGAGGCGCTGGCCGAGCTGACGCCGCTGGCGCTGGACCGCCAGCAGGAGCTGGAGTTCGAGGCCGCAGGCAGCGATTTTCAGTTGCAGGCCGATGGCCCCAGCCTCGGCACCTTGCTGCACAACCTGCTCGGCAATGCCCTGCAATACACCCCGGCGGGTGGGCGTATCCGGGTGCTGTTGCAGGGCCAGCCCGAGGCCTTGCTGCTGCGTGTGCAGGACAGTGGGCCGGGGGTGCCGGCGGCGCTGCGGGGGAAGCTTTTCGAGCGCTTTTTCCGCCAGGGCATGGGTCAGGGTGCGGGCCTTGGCCTGTCCATCGTGCGTCGGGTGGTGGAGCTGCACGGTGGCGAGATCGAGTTGCGCGACTCGCCCTTGGGCGGCCTTGAGGTGCTGGTGCGCTTGCCGCGGCATGTGCGGGGCGGGTGAACTGCGGCGTTGCAACGCGCTATCCTGCACCTATGGTTTGTCGGGCGCCCCGCGCGGGCTCGGCAAACGACCCTCTATTGCCGTAGACCCGGAGCCCTTTCGCCATGTTTAGTCTCGATCCACGCTTGCAACAGGACACCCTGACGGTGGGGGATTTGCCCCTTTGCCGCCTGTTGCTGATGAACGATGCCCAGTACCCCTGGTTTATCCTAGTGCCGCGGCGCGCCGATGTCAGCGAACTGTTTGACCTGGACGCCGCCGATCAGTTGGCGCTCTGGCAGGAGACCACGGCCCTGGCTGCCGTGCTGAAAGATGGTTTTGCTGCCGACAAAATGAATGTGGCAACCCTGGGCAATATGGTCAGCCAGTTGCACATGCATGTGATCGCGCGCGCCCGCGAGGATGCCGCCTGGCCCGCGCCGGTGTGGGGCAAGTCGCCAGCCCAGCCATACAGCGCTGCGCAATTGGCTGGCGTGCTGAGCAAGTTGCGCGTGCTGTTGCCGGATGATTTTGTCTTCGCCGAGGCGCCACGATGAACCTGGAGGCGCGGATCAATGACCTGGAAAGCCGCCTGGCATTTCAGGATGACACCATTCAGGCGCTCAACGATGTGCTGGTCGACCAGCAGCGTTTGCTCGATCGCCTGCAGTTGCAACTGGCGGCGCTGGCGCGCCGGCAGGACGAGCAGCAAAACCAATTCGGTAGCGAAGATAACCAGCCGCCACCGCATTACTGAGGCTTCTGCACACCCCAAAGCCCGCTGAGTGAGGGTAATGCCGTTCACTTAAGCCAAGTGAACGGCATTTTTGTAGCCCGGATGCAATCCGGGGCGCTGGTTATCCTGCCAATTCCCTCGCGGATTTCATCCGGGCTACCGCTGCTGCTTCTGCGCACAAAAAAAGCCCGCTGAGTGAGCGGGCTTTTTTTGTGCGGTGCGGGCTCAGCGGCGGCTGGGCAGTGCCGCGATCACGTCTTCGGCTTGCAGGCCCTTGTCGCGCTGCATCACGGCGAACTCGACGCGCTGGCCTTCGACCAGTACGCGGTGGCCTTCACCGCGAATGGCGCGGAAGTGTACGAAAATATCGTCGCCTGAATCGCGGGAGATAAAGCCGAAACCCTTCGAGGTGTTGAACCACTTGACCGTGCCGGTTTCGCGATCGCCCAGGTCCTGAGGGGCGGCCGGGCTGTAGCTGCGTGGGCTGTGTGGGCGCAGGTTAAGCCCGAGGTTGACGGCTACTGCGGCGGTCACGGCCAGCAGGCTGAACAGAGCGGCCGGCTGCGTGCCGATGAAAGGCAGTGGCGCCAGCAGGATCAAGGCTTGCAGGGCGGCGGCGAAAAGCAGCAGGGCGGACACCAGGTTGTGTACGCTGGCGCGGCCTTGGCTGACGCTTGGCCCGTAAAGCAGGTTGAACAGGCCGAACAGGCCCAGGTACAGGGCATCGCTGTGCTGCAGGTAAGGCAGGGCATCGCTACGCAGGCTGGGGATGAAAGACAGCAACAGCGCCGCAGCGCCGCTTAACAGGTGGACGATTTTCAACATATGCAATGGGCTCACTTCAAGATGGATAACGAGGCAAAGCGGGCACCCTGCGGTTCGCCTTGAGGCAATGAGGGCGTTGGACAGGCGCGTGGTGCCAGCATGCGTCAGCCGCTAAAAAAGGCGCGACCGACGGCACGGGGGGTATTTAACAGCAAAGCGCAGGGCTACTCAAATCAGGCGCTGAGGGCCGTTTGCGGGAAGGCGGGGTGAACCTGATTGCGGCCATTGCGTTTGGCCTGGTACATGGCGTCGTCGGCGCGGGTGATCAGTGCTTCGGGGTCGTCGCCGGCTTGCGCCAGGGCCAGGCCGAAGGAGGCGGTGATGGTGTCCAGCACCTTGTCGGTGCTGCGTACCTTGACCCGCAAGGCCTGGATTTTCAGGCGCAAGCGCTCGGCAAAGGCGTGGGCGGTTTCCAGGTCGTAGCAGTCGCGCATGATCACGCAGAACTCTTCGCCGCCGTAACGGGCAGCCATGGCGCGTGGTGGCAGCAGGTCGCGCAGCAACTGGCCGACGTGTTGCAGAACCCGGTCGCCGAGCGGGTGGCCGTATTGGTCGTTGAATTGCTTGAAGTGGTCGATGTCCATCATCACCAGCGTCAGGCCCTGGTGATCGGTTTTCAGAGCCTGTTCCAGCAGGCGGCTAAAGGCATTGCGATTGAATACCTGGGTCAGGTTGTCCAGGGTGGCGGCCATGTGCGCCCGTTCCAGTTGGGTGCGCAGATGCTGGATTTCAGTTTGCGCGCTGCGCAGGCGATAGAGGAATTGCTCCTGCTGATCCTGCATCAGTTGGGTGCTTTGTTGCAGCTCAGTGAGCACGTTGGGCAGGTTTTCATCCAGCGGTTCGCGCAGTGCATCCAGGCCCATGGCGAGGCTGGTCTGGTAGGTCTGACTGCCTTCGACGCTGCGGCTGACACCGCCTTCTATATCGTCAACCAGTTCGATCACTTGTTGCTGGCCGAGGCGGGCATCTTCCAGTTCTTCACGGATGATGTGGTCGCGAAACAGCTTGAGGGCGGTTTCCGGCGGGAAAATATCAAAATCGCTGACGACTTTGTCCAGGCGGCGATTCAGATCGGGGTTCTTGCCCTGGCTATAGGTGTACCAGAGGGCGTAATGCACAGGATTGGGCGGGATCTGGTGGCGCATCATCAGGGGCACGGCATGCTTGAGCAGATCCGCGGCCTCGCGGGTTTCCTCAGGGTACTGAGCTAACAGGGAAGATTCTTTGCTTGCTTGGCTCATGCTCGTCACTGAGGCGAAGGTCCGTAAACGGCAAGCATAGAACAGCCGGCGCACCGGTGCCTAGGCTTGCCGCGCGGCTTAGCGCGGGTTGCGCAGGGCCGGCTGTTGCAGGGCGCGATTGAACACCTCGACCCAGTGGTTGCTGAATTGGCGCCCGGCCAGGCCGTTGATCTCCAGGATGGCGCGCATCAGCGGGCGCTTGCTCAGGGTTTGGTGGGCGCGCTCGTGGGTGCGCGCATCGAAGGTGTCGACGATGCTCAGGATCAGCGCGCCGGGGGCTATCTCGGCCTCTGTCAGGGCTTTTGGGTAGCCGGAACCGTCGGCGTGTTCCTGGTGTTGCAGGATGATTTCTGCGGCGCTCGCCCATTTCGGCATGCGCCGCAGCAACTCAAAGCCCTGGCGCGGATGGGCCTGCATCTGCCGGCGCTCGTCACGATTGAGATTGTGCTCTTTATGCAGCAGCTCCAGGGGCAGAAAAGCCATGCCCAGGTCGTGCAGGCACACGGCGGCGGCCAGTTGCGCCGGCTCGCTGGGTTGGCCGCCCAGCGCATTGATCGTCAGGGCCAGGCTCAGCAGGCGTTGGCCGCGGCCTTCCCAGTAGCGCGAGCGGCGTTCGCCGGCCTGCATCAATTCGGCAAAAAACAGCAGGTCGGCATCATTGTCGATGCCATGTTGCTCAAACAGTTGCTGAATCGGCGGGGTTTGTTGGGGTTTGGGTTGTTGCAGTTGAGTGCTGGGGTCCAGTTGCTGCAGCAGGTTGCGGCGCAGCTCGGCCTGCCTGGGCGCTGCGCCGCCCGCGAGGCTGTGCAGGGCGGTGCTGAGGCTGTGCATTTGCGCCGGATTGATGCGTGCCGCGCCGCCGCCCAGGGCTTCACGGATCAGCTCGCGCAGGTGGTCGAGGCTCAGCAGCAGGACGTCGCCGAGCAAACTGTCGAAGTTGAGCTGCCGCTCGCGCAGGGCCTCAAGCACATCTTCCATGGCCTGCGGCAGGGGCATCAGGTGATTGAGGCCGACATAAGCTAGGTTGCCCTTGAGGGTATGCACCAGGCGAAACAGTTCGCGCAGGCGCGGCTCGTCGTCGGGGAAGTGTTCCAGTTCGATCAGTAGTTGCTCGCAGCGCGGGAATTGCTCGGCGGCGTCCAGGCGGAAGTCTTCCAGCAGGTCGGTGGACAGGTCATCGGCGCGGGGTATGGTCATGGCGGCTCTCCACTGGACGGCAAATCGGGCTGGCCCATGGAGTATAGAAGGCCTGGTGAAAGTGATCGGACGTGCGGCTGCATGTCATGCCTTAACCATATATAATCCCGCCCTTTGCCGCTGGGCACGGGCTGGCGGCGAGATTGTTTCGATTGCCGAGATGAGCTGATGCCGATTTACGATTACCAATGCGCGTCCTGCGGTCACCAGTTGGAAGCCATTCAGAAATTCAGCGATGCGCCGTTGCTCGACTGCCCGAGCTGCGCGGCGCCCGAGTTGAAAAAGCTGTTGTCCATGCCTGGGTTTCGCCTCAAAGGCAGCGGCTGGTATGAGACCGATTTTAAAACCGGCGCGAAAAAGAACCTGGCTGGCGGCGACAAGGCCGAATAACCAGCACCCCGAATCATCGAATTACGAGAAGCCAAGATCATGATGCGCAGCCACTATTGCGGCCAGTTGAACGAGACCCTGGACGGCCAGGAAGTCACTCTTTGCGGCTGGGTACACCGTCGCCGTGACCACGGCGGGGTGATTTTCCTCGACATCCGTGACCGTGAAGGTCTGGCCCAGGTGGTGTTCGACCCTGATCGCGCCGAGACCTTTGCCGTCGCCGATAAAGTGCGCAGCGAATATGTGGTGAAGATCACCGGTAAGGTGCGTCTGCGTCCGGCCGGTGCCGGCA
>DAITLT010000216.1:0-5944 GCA_036835505.1 Pseudomonas sp. | reverse complement strand
GAATTCAAGGAGACGATCAGCTTCAAGACGCGAAGGTTCAAGGCGTAAGGACGCTGGTTCGGCACCCGCCGGGGGCGACCGTTTCCGGCAGGGGGAGCAGTTCGCTCACCTCGCCGGTCATTTTGCGTGGCCGGCAAATTTCTGGATCAGCTGGGTCGAGCCGGACACGATAAGGAGATCGCCCGGCAGGATCAGGGTGCTGGGCGTGGCATGCTGGAAGTCTTGATTGGCGCGCTTCAGCCCGACCACAGTGACGCCATATTTTTCCCGGATATTGGCGTCGGCCAGCGTGCTGTTGTGGCTCGGCAGCGGGGCGTGAATCTTGGCAATGGCAAAGCCGTCATCGAACTCGATGAAGTCCATCATCCGCCCGGTAATCAGGTGCGCGACTCGCTCCCCCATATCCGCCTCCGGGTAGACCACGTGGTGGGCGCCAATCCGCTGGGCTAACTGCCCATGTTCGGCAGTCAGGGCCTTGACCCAGATATCTTTGATCCCCAGTTCGGTCAACGCCATGATGGTCATCAGGCTGGCTGCCAGGTCGGTGCCGATCCCCACGATGGCGTGGGCAAAGTCGGCAACGCCCAGTTGGCGCAAGACCATGAGGTTGGTGGAGTCGGCCTGGACGGCATGCGTCAACAGATCGGCCCATTCATGCACGGGTTCGGCGTCGCGGTCGATGCCCATGACATCATGGCCCAGGTGCATCAGTGATTTGGCCACGGAGCTGCCGAAGCGGCCGAGGCCGATCACCACCACGCTATCGCCCTTGGAAAAGGCAAACTGCTCGGTAAACAGAAACTTAGCCAACAATTGGGTGCTCCTCTGGGTAGCGGTAGGGCATGCGGTGCTCGCCCAGGGCCAGTGACGCCGCAAACGTGATAGTGCCGACCCGCCCGACATACATCAGCAGCGTCAGCATCAGCTGGCTCGACTCGGGGAGAGCGGCGGTGATGCCGGTGGACAGGCCAACCGTGCCAAACGCCGAGATGACTTCGAAGATGACCTGGTCGGTGGGGAAGTCGGTTTCGCGCAGGATGGTCAGCGTCCCCAGCACGATCATGGCGCTGCCCAGCACCAGCACGGTGATGGCTTGGCGCTGGGCCGAGGCACTGACTCTGCGGCCGAATGCCTCGCTGTCACTGTGGCCACGGATCTCGGCGATGACCAGCAAGGCCAGGATGGCGGCGGTGCCGACCTTGACCCCACCGGCGGTACCCGCGCTGCCGCCGCCGATAAACATCAGCAAGTAGTGCAGAGCCCAGCTTTCATGGGTCAAGGCGCCGATGTCGATCGAGTTGAACCCGGCGGTACGCGCAGAAACTGAGGCAAAGGCCGCCGAGAGCACCTTATCGGCCACTGGCATGGGGCCGAGGGTGGCCGCGTTGGACCACTCGAACAGCAGCAGGCTGAAAAAGCCGCCCAGCAGCAGGATGGCCGTGCCAGCCAGGGTGAGCTTGCTATGCAGTGACCAGTGGCGAGGATCCCTGAATCGGCTGCGCAAGTCATGCAGGACGGGGAAGCCGATGCCCCCGATGACAATCGCCGTCATCACCGGCAGCAGGATCCATGCATCGGTGGCATAGCGCATCAGGCTGTCGGGATGAATCGAGAAGCCCGCGTTATTGAATGCCGAGACGGCATGAAACAGCCCGTTCCACGCCGCGTCGGCCCAGGGCAGGTCATAAGCCAGGCGTAATCTGAAGGTGAGTAATAGGGTCAGGATGAGTTCCAGGACGAAGGTCACCACCAGCACCAGCCTGGCCACGCTGGCAATGTCGCCCAGCCCCAATGAACGCGACTCGAACTGGGCGACCATCTTGGTGCGTAGGCGAAAGGAGCTATTGACCATCAAGCCGAGCAGGGTCGCCACCGTCATCATGCCGAAGCCGCCAAGCTGGAACAGCAGCAGAATCACCGATTGGCCAAAGGTCGACCAGTAGGTACCGGTGTCCACCACGACCAGCCCGGTCACGCACACGGCCGATACTGCGGTGAAGAGTGCGGTCACCCAGGGTGCAGCCATACCTTCGGCGTGGGCGATCGGCAACATCAGCAGGGCGCTGCCGAGCAGTATCGCGAGCAGAAACACCAGGGCGACAACCCGGGCGGGATGCAGCAGTAATTTCATCTGACGGTCGCCAGCAGGGTCGGGAGGCATGGGCGAGGGTTTGCGTGCATAGGGGGGACGCTTCTCAAAGTGGGCGCACGGGTGCGCTGATGCAGCCGCTTTCCAGTCGATGATCAGGCCTGCGGGTCATTCGCTGGGAGCCGGTGCAGATGGCGGATGCTACCCCCGACTCAAGCCCGTCCGCTGCTGTCTGGCGGACTGCGCGGTGAAAATTTACGTTTTTTTTACGTGTCTTCGGCCCTGGCGTATCGAACCTTTACGCCAGTCGCCCGGAGAATGTCTGCGCGCTGCAATCTGCCAGCGCGGTTTAATATGCTGACGCGGGTCAACGTGCTGGCGCTCAACCGAGCGTGGGCCGACAATTCGCCATCGATCAATACCGAGTAAGTTGCATGAGTGACGCCCCACGCGCCGCCGCTCCGCTGGATGACAGGCCCAGGGAGGGACGCGGCCGGCTGAAGGTCTTTCTCGGCGCGGCCGCCGGCGTCGGCAAGACCTACGCCATGCTGCAGGCGGCGCAGGCACAGCTGCGCCAGGGCGTCGACCTGCGCGTCGGGGTGGTGGCAAGCCACAGCCGTGGCGAAACCGAGGCCCTGCTCGCCGGCTTGCCGCAGCAACCCTCGCTGCGCGCGCAGCAGCGCGGCGTGGCCGTCGACGAGATGGACCTCGACGGCATCCTGGCCAGTCCGCCCAGGCTGGTACTGGTCGACGAGCTGGCTCACAGCAACGCCCCCGGCAGCCGCCACAGCAAGCGCTGGCAGGATGTGCAGGAGCTGCTCGACGCCGGTATCGACGTCTACAGCACGGTCAACGTGCAGCACCTGGAGAGCCTCAACGATCGGGTGCGCGACATTACCGGTGTGCAGGTGCAGGAAACCGTACCGGACTGGGTGCTGCAGGAAGCCGATGAAATCCTCCTGATCGATCTGCCACCGCGGGAATTGCTCGAGCGCCTGCGCGAAGGCAAGGTCCAGGTGCCGGAGCAGGCGCGCGCGGCCATCGACGCCTTCTTCAGCCAGACCAACCTGACCGCCCTGCGCGAACTGGCGATGCAGACTGCCGCCGCCCGAGTCGATGCCGACCTGCATCAGCGCTATCGCCAGCAGGGGCAGGCCGCCCCGGCGGTGCGGGGGCGTTTGCTGGTCGGGATAGACGGCGATGGGCAGGCCGAACGCCTGGTCCGGCATGCCTGCCAGGTGGCCGAGCGGCGGCATCTGCCCTGGTCCGTGGTGCATGTGGATACGGGCGGCAAGCGCGACGAAGCGAGTCTCGGCTACCTGCAGGCCGCCCAACAGCTGGCCGAGCGCCTCGGCGGCGAAGTGGTCGGCCTGCGCGGCGAGGTGGTGGCGCGCACCCTGATCGAACATGCCGGCGAACGCCGCGCCAGCCTGATCCTGGTGGGCCGCAGCCGCCAGCGCTTGCGCCGTCGCTGGCTCGGTCGCGGCCTGGCCGAGCGCCTGCTCGCGCAGGGCCAGGGCCTGGAAATCAGCGTCCTCGACACCGAGGCCGATCGCGCTCCCACGCGGCACCGCAGCCGCCAGCCGCTGGCCTGGTATGACTACCTGCTGGCGCCGCTGGCCACCCTGGTCGCGGCGAGTGTCGCGCTGGGGCTGTCGCGCGTTCTCGAGTTGCCGAATATTTCCCTGATCTTTCTCGCCGCCGTGCTGGTGGTGGCGGTGCGCAGCAGTCTGGGCCCGGCCCTGGCCTGCGCCGGCTTGTCCTTTCTGGCCTACAACTTCCTGTTTATCCCGCCGACCCTGACCCTGAGCATCGCGCGCCAGGAGGATGTGCTGAACCTGCTGTTTTTCCTCCTGGTGGCCGGCCTCACGGGTAACCTGGCCAGCCGCCAGCGCCGCCAGTTGCAGGCCTTGCGTCAGACCCAGGCGGAAACCACGGCGTTGCTGGAACTGTCGCGCAAGCTGACCGCCGCCACCGACCGCCAGGCCGTGCTGGCGGCGGCGATGCAACAGTTCGCGCTCTGGCGTGACGTGGATATCAGCCTGCTGAGCCGCAGCAGTGACGGCCTATGGACAGTCGAAGCCGGTCTGCAGCGTCCTCTTGCCGAACAGGAGCGCGCCGCCGCCGACTGGTCCTGGCAGCATGAGCAACCGGCCGGCCTGGGTACCGGAACCTTGCCCAGCGGGCGCTGGTGGTGGTGGCCGCTGGTTGGCGAAGACGGCCCGCTGGCACTGCTGGGCATCAGCCCCAGGGACGGCGGCGCGCTGGCACCCGAGCAGCGCCGGCTGATCGCCGCCCTTGGCCAGCCGTTGGCCCAGGCCCTGGCGCGTGCGCAACTGGCCGCAGACCTGGAGGCCGCGCGCCTGCACGGCCAGACCGAGGAGCTGCGCAGCGCCCTGCTGGCCTCGGTGTCCCACGATTTGCGTACGCCCCTGACCGCCATGCGCGGCTCCATCGACAGCCTGCTGGCGCTCGGCGAACGGATCCCGCTGGAGGATCGTCGCGAGCTGCTGGAAGGCACGCGCGATGAGGCCGAGCGTCTGGACCGCTATATCCAGAACCTGCTGGACATGACTCGCCTGGGCCATGGCAGCCTCAAGCTGGAACGCGACTGGGTGGCCCCGGCGGATATCGTCGCCGGCGCGGTGCAACGCCTGCGTCCGGTGCTGGCGCCTTTGCAGGTTGAGGTGCAGGTGCCGGCCGAGCTGCCGCTGCTCTATGCCCATGCCGCCTTGATCGAGCAGGCCCTGGTCAATGTGCTGGACAATGCCGCGCGGTTTTCGCCGCCGCAGGGGCGTTTACGCATCGGCGTGGAGGCGGACCAGGCCGAGCTGCGGCTGGTCGTCAGCGATCAGGGGCCGGGGATTCCCGAGCACGAACGCCAGAAGATTTTCGATATGTTCTATACCGCCGCGCGCGGCGATCGGGGCGGGCAAGGCACCGGCCTGGGCCTGGCGATCTGCCAGGGCATGGTGGGCGCGCACGGCGGGCGGGTCAGCGTCGGCGCGGGCCTGGACGGTCAGGGTGCCAGCCTGACCCTGCATCTGCCGCTGCATCCACAACCGCTGATGGAAGAAGAATCTGCATGAGAGCCACCCAGCCAAGCGTTCTGGTTATCGATGACGAGGCGCAGATCCGCAAGTTCCTGCGCATCAGCCTCAGCGCCCAGGGCTACCGGGTGCTCGAAGCCGGCAATGGCCGTGATGGCCTGGCGCAGGCGGCGCTGGGCAAGCCCGATCTGGTGGTCCTTGATCTGGGTTTGCCGGACATGGACGGCCAGGCCGTGCTGCGCGAGTTGCGGGCCTGGTCGCAGGTACCGGTCATGGTGCTGTCGGTACGCGCCAGCGAGAGCGAGAAAGTGCTGGCGCTGGATGGTGGGGCCAACGACTACGTCACCAAGCCCTTCGGTATTCAAGAGTTTCTCGCCCGGGTTCGCGCACTGCTGCGCCAGGCCACTGGCGACAGTCGGCAGGACGTGGTGGTTCGCAGCGGGGCGCTCGCGGTCGACTTCGCCTATCGGCGAGTGAACCTGGCCGGCACCGAGGTAGCGCTGACGCCCAAGGAATATGCCGTGCTGGCGATGCTCGCCCATCATCTCGGCCGGGTGGTGACCCAGCAGCAACTGCTCAAGGATATCTGGGGCCCGAGCCATGCCGATGACAGCCACTACCTGCGGGTGGTGGTCGGCCATCTGCGGCAGAAGCTCGGCGATGACCCGACCGCTCCGCAATTTATCGTCACCGAGGCCGGTGTCGGCTATCGCCTGCTGGATGTAAGAGCAGCCTGCTCAGGGCAGTGAGCCGGCGCGGTGCGGGCGGTGGCTCAGGGGGGCGGGCAGGCCCGGCTGGCGGATCA
>DAITLT010000215.1:0-5946 GCA_036835505.1 Pseudomonas sp. | reverse complement strand
CAACTGGTCGGCCTCAACAGCGCCGACGTGCGCTTCGTGCGCAGCGGCGACGACCTGCTCATGGAAGTGCTCGCTACCTCGCAGACGCTGAGGGTGCAGGACTTCTACCTCGACGCCGACCATGAAATCGACCGGGTGCGTTTCGCCGACAACAGCTTCTGGAATAACGCCACCCTCAAGGCCGTCGTCGCCAGCACCCCCAACGTCGCGCCGGCTTCAACCGACGACAGCCTCAGCATCCCGGAAGACAGCGCGGTGGTGCTGCAGGTGAGCGACTTTGGCGACTACAGCGACTTGGAACAAAACCCGCTGGCAGCGGTGATGATCACCACCTTGCCAGGCGTTGGCAGCCTGCAATACAACGACGGCAGCGGCTGGGTCGCGGTGGCTCTGGATCAGGTGATCAGCAAGGCTGACATCGACGCAGGCAAGCTGCAGTACGTGCCGGCGCCGGACGGCAACGGCAGCCCCTATGCCAGTATCGGCTTCAAGGTGGGCGATGGCACCGACTTCGCCATCAATGCCAACACCCTCAGCGTCAATGTCACACCAATCAACGACGCGCCGACTCTGCAGGTACCACTGCTCGACCAGTTCAGCGGGGAGGGGCAGGCGTTTTCCTATACCTTGCCCACCAACACCTTTGCCGACGTCGATGCCGGCGACAACCTCACGCTGAGCGCCAGCCTGGCCAATGGCGATCCCTTGCCGGCCTGGCTGAGCTTCGATGCGCAAACCCGTACTTTCAGCGGCACCTCGCCGGCTGGCACGCCGCTGGGCGGCATCGACATCAGCGTTACCGCCACCGACTCCGCTGGGCTGTCGGTCAGCGACGTATTCACCTTGAATCAGTACACCCTTATCGGAACGCCCGGCTCCGACACGCTCTATGGCACCCCGGACAACGATGCCATCCACGGACTGGCGAGCGGCGACATCCTGTATGGCTACGAAGGAAATGATCTTCTCGAGGGCGGCGGCGGCAATGACGGCCTCTATGGCCATGCCGGCAGCGATGTGCTCATCGGCGGCGATGGAAATGATTTTCTGGAGGACATCGACCTCTCCGGCCAGGTCGCCACCAACAGCATCTATGGAGGGGGTGGTGACGATGTAATTCATGTTTACCAGAGCAACGCCAGCAGCGTAACCACAGTAAGCGGCGGCAGCGGGCGGGACACCTATGTACTCAATCCCAACTCCATCGCGAGTTTGGTGGTCACCGACTTCGCGCCTGGAGCTGCCGGGGACGCTCTCAACATCAACAACCTGCTGCTGCAAAGCAGCGGCTACAACGGCAGCAACATATCGAGCTACCTGCGCCTTGTGCAGCAGGGTGACAACACCCTGCTGCAGTGGGACAGAAATGGCGTAGCCGGCGGAGCCGTCTGGCAGACAGTCATCGACCTGCAAAACACCAACGCGGCGACGCTCACCAGTGACAACTTCCTGCCGTCCAGCAGTTTCAGCGGCATCCCGGTGCTGTCCAATACCTCGCCGGTGCTGAGCAGCCCGCTGGCCGACCAGACCGCGGACGAGGATGCCGAGTTCAGCTTTGTCGTCCCGGCCGGCACATTCACCGATCCCGATGCGGGAGACTCGCTCAGCTACAGCGCTACCCTCGAGGACGGTTCGGCTTTGCCAGCCTGGTTTAGCTTCGATGCGGCGACAGGTACCTTCAGCGGCACGCCGGCACAAGCCGATGCCGGAGCCATCAATGTTCGGGTCACGGCCACGGACTCTGTCGGCATGACTGTGAGCGATGTATTCACGCTGACGGTCAACAGCGTCAACGATGCTCCAACGGTCTCCGGTCCCGTGACCTTGTCGGACGGCACTGAAGACCAGTCCTATACCCTGACTTCCGCCCAGTTGCTGGCCAATGCCAGTGACGAGGATGCCGGTGACACGCTGAGCGTGCAGAGCGTCAGCGTCGATCCGTCCGATGGCTCGCTGACCGACAATGGCGACGGCAGCTGGACCTTCACCCCGGCGGCCAACCGCAACGGCGCGGTGAGTTTTGCGGTGGAGGTAAGCGATGGCACGGTTACGGTCAGCACCTCGGCCAACCTGAACTTGGCACTGGTCAACGACGCGCCGGCATTAATCGCAGGGCCATCTTTCGCTGCACCTCAAACTTGGGCTGCAAATGGCAGTCCTTATAAAGTAAGTATTGCTGATGTCAACGGTGACAGCCGTCCCGATATTCTCACTGCCAACTACCAATATCAGACGGTTTCCGTTGCCATCAATAATGGCGACAACACCTTCAGTGCCGCCAGCACATATCCTGTCAATGGTACAAATCCTCTGACGGTAACCATCGCAGATTTTAATAAGGACAATCACCCCGACCTTGCCAGTGCTAACTGGTCTTCAGGGAACGTATCTATCCTGCTCAATAACGGGAATGGTACCTTCACCGGGGGAGTGACTTATGCCACAAACGGTTCAGGAACTTACGGAGTCACCGCAGCCGATGTCAATGGCGACAACAAGATCGATCTCATCAGTGTCAACGAGTTCAGCGCTAACGTTTCAGTGCTTCTGGGTAACGGCGACGGCACCTTCGGTGCGGCCACGACTTATGCTATCGGTGCCCCCTATTCGTATGTTGTTCTTGCTGTCGATGTCAATGGGGATGGCTGGCTTGACTTGGCGACTCAACACTTTCACGACAGCTCAATTTCAGTGTTAGTCAACAATGGCGATGGCACCTTCGGTACCGCACAGCGTTATGCTGTCAATGGAAGTCTTCCCACCACAATAACCAGTGCTGATTTTAATGGCGATGGGTGGATGGATTTTGCCACGGGCAATTACGGAAGCAATAATGTGTCCGTATTGCTTAATAATGGCGATGGAACATTCGCTGCGGCCAAAAACTATGCCACCAATGGGATTGGTTCAGGTTATCTCGCCAGTGCGGACTTTAACCATGATGGTTGGATGGATTTGGTAACCCATAATTATGGAGATAGCACAGTCTCAGTATTGTTAAACAAAGGAGATGGCACCTTCGATACACCCATGATGCTTACCGGTATCGCCGGATGGGGAATAGCTACGGCAGACATGAACGGTGATGGTACTACTGATCTGGTTACCGCTGACTATTACGCTCAAACCTTCTCAGTTTTTCTCCAGCAAGCGCCAACAATCGCCTACACCGAAAATGCAGCAGCTAAGGTTATTGATAATGCACTGACACTTAAGGATGTGGATAACACCACCCTCACCAGAGCCTCAGTGTCGATTAGCAACAACTTCTACATGGGGCAGGATGTTCTGACCTTCACTGCCAATCCAGCGACAATGGGCAATATAGAAGGCAGCTACGATGACTCGACCGGCGTGCTGATTCTGATATCCCAAGGTGCTACGGCGACGTTGTCAGAATTCCAAGCGGCGCTGCGGGCAGTGGGCTATTCCAACAGCAGCGACAATCCGGATACCGCTGCGCGTACCATCAGCATTCTGGTAGATGACGGCCAGTCGACAACTTCCACCCTTTACACGGTGAATGTTATGGCGGTCAACGACGCGCCGCTGGTCTTCGGCCCGGTCACGCTGCCGGACGGCATTGAAGACAGCGCTTACCTCATCTCCGCGGCGCAACTGCTGGCCAACAGCGCCGACGTCGATGCGGGCGACACCCTGAGCGTACAGAGCGTCAGCGTCGATCCGGCCGACGGCTCGCTGATCGACAATGGCGACGGCAGCTGGATCTTCATTCCGGCGGACAACCGCAACGGTCCGGTAAGTTTCGAGGTAGTAATCGCCGATAGCGCCGGTGCGGTGGTGTTCACCGATGCCGAGCTGAACCTTGCCGCAGTCAATGACGCACCCACCGTTTCCAACGCGCTCGCCGACCAGAGCGCCAGCGAAGACAGCCTGTTCAGTTTCAGCGTGCCGGCCGATACCTTCGCCGACGTCGACCAGGGCGATGTCCTCAGCTACAGCGCTACCCTGGCCAACGGTGACCCATTACCGAGTTGGCTGAGCTTCGATCCGAACAGCCGCACCTTCAGCGGCACGCCGGTCAATACCGACGTTGGCAGTCTCAGCGTGACAGTCACGGCCACCGACGGCAGCAGCGCCACGGCCAGCAGTAGCTTCACCCTGACTGTCGGCAACAGCAATGACGCGCCCACCGTCAGCGGCCCGGTCAGCTTACCGGATGGCAGCGAGGACAGCGCCTACACCATAACCGCCGCCCAGTTGTTGGCCAATGCCAGCGATGTCGATTCAGGCGATACGCTGTCCGTGCAAAGCGTCAGCGTCGATCCGGCCGACGGCTCGCTGATCGACAATGGCGACGACAGCTGGACCTTCACCCCGACGGCTAACCGCAACGGCCTGGTTACCTTCGCGGTGATGATCTCGGATGGCATTGCCGCCGTCGCCACCACCGCTGCACTTGACCTGCTGCCGGTCAATGATGCGCCGACCGGCGACGTCACCATCAGCGGCGACGCCACCGCGGGGCAGACGCTGAGCGCGAGTCACTCGCTGGCCGATGTCGATGGCCTGGGCGTCATCGGCTACCAGTGGCAGGTATCGGATGACAGCAACGTCTGGAGCGATATCACCAGTGCGACAGGTGACAGCTTCACCCTCGGCAACGCCGAGGTCGGCAAGTTCCTGCGGGTGGTGGCGAGCTATCTCGATCAGGGTGGCACTGCCGAGTCGGTGGCCAGCGGCGCCAGCGCGGCGGTGGCGGCGCAGTTCAACTTGATCGAGGGCGGCCCCGGCAACGATCCGCTGACCGGTACGGCGTTGGCCGACCGCCTGATCGGCCACGGCGGCGACGACACGCTGTTTGGCCTCGCAGGCGACGACGAACTCGACGGCGGCGCGGGCAACGACCTGCTGGATGGCGGGGCGGGCAGCGACACCGCGCTGTTCGCCGCCGGTATTAGCCAGTACACCCTCACCTTCGATCCGCATGGCTATTTGGCGGTCGAGGCTGGCGTAGGGAGTGGCGAGGCGGGGCGAGACCAGATTAACTCTGTCGAGCAGCTGCGCTTTGCCGACGGCACTATCACGGTCAACGGCTCCCCTGGTGGTGAGCTGTTGGTCAATACCACCACGGCCAATGACCAGTCCAACCCCAGTGTGGCGGCACTGGCTGGTGGCGGTTACGTGGTGAGCTGGCAAGCAGCCAATTTGGTCGGCAATGGCTTCGACATCTACGCGCAGCGCTACGACGCCAATGGTAACAAGCTCGGCGGCGAAGCACTGGTCAACTCCGTCCTCGCGAATAATCAGACCAACCCGGGCGTGGCGGCGCTGACCAGTGGTGACTACGTGGTGACGTGGCAGTCGTTTGCCCAAGATGGCAGCGGCTGGGGCATCTACGCCCAGCGCTACGATGCGAATGGCGCGACTGTGGGCGGCGAGCTGCGGGTCAACAGCACCACCGCGTACGATCAGTTCAACCCGACGATCGCCGCGCTGATCGACGGCGGCTATGTGGTGAGCTGGATGTCCTTCGGCCAGGACGGCAGCGGCTACGGCATCTACAGCCAGCGCTACGACGCCAGCGGCGTGGCGCAGGGCGGCGAAGTGCGCGTCAACACCGTCACACTGGATCAGCAGTCCGGCCCGGGCGTGGCGGCGCTGGCCGGTGGTGGCTACGTGGTGACGTGGCAGTCGCAGAGCCAGGACGGCAGCGGCTACGGCATCTACAGCCAGCGCTACGACGCCAGCGGCGTGGCGCAGGGCGGCGAAGTGCGCGTCAACACCGTCACACTGGATCAGCAGTCCGGCCCGGGCGTGGCGGCGCTGGCCGGTGGTGGCTACGTGGTGACGTGGCAGTCGCAGAGCCAGGACGGCAGCGGCTTGGGCATCTACGCCCAGCGCTACGATGCGAATGGCGCGACTGTGGGCGGCGAGCTGCGGGTCAACAGCACCACCGCATCTGACCAGTACCAACCGGCGATC
>DAITLT010000214.1:2318-6004 GCA_036835505.1 Pseudomonas sp. | reverse complement strand
TTGGAGACGATGTGCATGACGTTGGAATAGCGCTCGATCACCATCTTCTCGGTGACCTTCACCGAGCCGGTCTCCGACACCCGGCCGGCATCATTGCGGCCCAGGTCGATGAGCATCAGGTGCTCGGCAATTTCCTTGGCATCGGCCAGCAGGTCCTGCTCCAGGGCCAGGTCGGCTTCCTCGCTGGCGCCGCGCGGACGGGTGCCGGCAATCGGCCGCACGGTGACCAGGCCGTCCTCGACCCGCACCAGCACTTCCGGCGAGCTGCCCACCACATGGAAGTCGCCGAAGTTAAAGAAGTACATATAGGGCGTCGGATTGAAACAACGCAGGGCGCGGTACAGGTCGATGGGCGCGGCGGCAAAGTCGATGCTCATGCGCTGCGACGGCACCACCTGCATGCAGTCGCCGGCGAGGATGTATTGCTTGATGGTATCGACGGCGCGCTCGTAGTCCGCGCGGCTGAAGCTGGAGCGGAAGATCGGCTCGGCGGTATCGCCCAAGGCGCTCAAGTCGAGGCCGCGGCGCGGGGTAATCGGCTGGCGCAGTTGCGCCATCAGTTCGTCCAGGCGCGCCTGACCGCGCTCATAGGCATCGGCTTCGCTGGGGTCGGCCAGAACGATGGCGTGCAGCTTGCCGGCCAGGTTGTCGAACACCACCACGGCGTCGGACACCATCAACAGAATGTCCGGATTGCCCAGCGGATCGGGATTGGGGCAGAGCGCCAGCTTGGGCTCGACGTAACGCATGCAGTCGTAGCCGAAGTAGCCCACCAGACCACCGTCAAAACGCGGCAGGCCGGCAATCGGCGCGACCTGATAACGCGCCTTGAAGGCTTCGACAAAGGCCAGCGGGTCTTCGCAGTCGTGCGCCTCGATCACCACATCATCAACACTGACCGAGACCTTGTGCTCGTAGGCACGCAGCACGGTGCGGCACGGCAGGCCGATGATCGAGTAACGCCCCCACTTCTCGCCGCCCTGCACCGACTCCAGCAAGTAGGAGTAAGGCGCGTCGGCCAGCTTCAGGTACAGGGACAGGGGCGTGTCGAAATCCGCCAGGGTTTCGAACGCCATAGGAATACGGTTATAGCCGGCAGCGGCTAAACGCAGGAATTCTTCGCGGGTCATAATCAGCCTCGTGGCTAGCGGTAAAACGGTCAAGGATGCAAACGCGCCGCACGTCGGCGCCAGACAAGATCAGTCGCGCCAGCGCCAACGGGCCAGGGCCTTGACGACCTTCATCCAGCGTTTGCAGGTAACCACCACGATCTGATCTCTTCGGCGGGGAGGGTTAAATAATGTCGGGCAACGGTAGCGCAGCGGCCAGCGTGAAGCAACCGGGCAGCAGCGCGCGCAGGTCATCGATGACCCGCTCCGGGCCCTCTTCGCTGATCGGCCGGCCGTGGTTGTAGCCGTAGCTGAGGGCCACGCATTTGACCCCGGCCGCCTTGGCCGCCAGCACGTCGTTGCGCGAGTCGCCAACAAACAGCGCCTCCTCGGGGCGCACCTCGGCCAAGTGCATGACCCGCAGCAGCGCCGCCGGGTCGGGCTTTTGCTGGGCCAGGGTGTCGCCACCGATGATCCAGCGGAAGTACCCGCCCAGCCCCTGGTCATCCAGCAGCGGGCCAACAAAACGCTCCGGCTTGTTGGTGATGATGGCCATGGCGATGCCCTGGGCCTGCAGGCCGGCCAGGGCCTCGTGGACGCCAGGGTAGACGCAGGTCAGGCGATGATTGTGGGCGTAGGCCTGCATAAACAACTGCAGCGCCTGCTCGGTCTCGGCCTCGCCGATATGGCCATGCTCCAGGCTGTCGGCCAGGGCGCGGCGCACCAGCACCCGAGCACCATTGCCAATCCAGTTGCGCACCCGCGCCACCCCGGCGGGCGGGCGACCGAGGCTGAGCAGCAGGCTGTCGACGGCCGCCGCCAGGTCGGGAAGCGAGTCCAGCAGGGTGCCGTCCAGATCAAACATCAACAACCGCGGCAGGCCGCCGTCGAACAACTCAGCGAGCAGGCTCATGGGCGGGCCAGCGCCAGCTCGGCGCGCATGGCGGCGATCACTTGGGCATAGTCCGGGGTGTTGAAGATCGCCGAGCCGGCGACAAAGGTATCGGCGCCGGCAGCGGCGATTTCACGGATGTTGTTGACGTTGACGCCGCCGTCGATCTCCAGGCGAATGTCGCGCCCGGAGGCGTCGATCAGCGCCCGCGCTTCGCGCAACTTGTCGAGAGTACCGGGGATGAACTTCTGCCCGCCGAAGCCTGGGTTGACGCTCATCAGCAGGATCATGTCGACCTTGTCCATCACGTACTTGAGGCTGTCCAGCGAGGTGGCCGGGTTGAACACCAGGCCGGCCTTGCAGCCGCCGTCCTTGATCAACTGCAGGGAACGGTCGATATGGCCGCTGGCTTCCGGGTGGAAGGTGATGTAGCTGGCGCCGGCCTCGATAAAGTCGCCAATGATCCGATCCACCGGCGAGACCATCAGATGCACGTCGATCGGCGCGCTGATGCCGTATTTGCGCAGCGCCGTGCAGACCATCGGGCCGATGGTCAGGTTGGGCACGTAGTGGTTGTCCATGACATCGAAGTGGACGATGTCGGCGCCGGCGGCGAGAACGTTATCGACATCCGCGCCGAGGCGGGCGAAGTCGGCGGACAGGATCGACGGAGCAATGGCAAAAGGCTGCATGGCGCACCTCGGGGCAGATTCACGATGGCGCGCATTGTAGCCTGAGTCGTCGCCGCTGGCGGTTGTCCTGTGTCAGCGGCGGGCACGAGTTTGGTCGCAGGGGGTTATGCGTGACTGGCCGAGGTGCGCATTTTCTCGCTACGGCCGCGCAGCCATTCCAGGGTCAGCAGCAGGACAATGGAAAAGCCGATCAGCAAGGTGGCCGCCGCGGCGATGGTCGGGCTGAGGTTTTCGCGGATGCCGCTAAACATCTGCCGCGGCAAGGTGGCTTGCTCGGGGCCGGCGAGGAACAGGGTCACCACCACTTCGTCGAACGAGGTGGCGAAGGCGAACAGCGCGCCACTAATCACCCCCGGCGCAATCAGTGGCAAGGTCACCCGGAAGAACGCGGTCAGCGGCGAGGCCCCCAGGCTGGCGGCGGCGCGCACCAGGTTGTAGTTGAAACCCTGCAGGGTGGCCGACACGGTGATGATCACAAAGGGCACGCCGAGCACGGCATGCACCAGGATCAGCGCCAGGTAGCTGTTACCCAGGCCCAGGGGGGCAAAAAACAGGTAGCTGGAGACACCGACGATCACCACCGGCACCACCATCGGCGAAATCACCAGGCTCATCACCAACGCCTTGCCACGGAACTCGCCACGGGTCAGGCCGATGGCTGCCAGGGTGCCGAAGACCATGGCCAGCAGGGTGGCCGCCGGGGCGATCAGCATGCTGTTGCGCAGCGAGCGCATCCAGTCGGCCGAGCTGAAGAAGTCCTGGTACCAATGCAGGGAAAAGCCCTGCAGCGGATAGACCAGGAAACTGCCGGAGTTGAACGACAGCGGCACTATGACCAGCACCGGCAAAATCAGAAACAGCAGCACCAGGGCGCAGAGGATGCGCAAGGTGTAGAACCACACACGTTCGACGGGGGACATATAGGGGCTGAGCATGCTTGTTCTCCAGAATTCTTGATCCATTGCTCCCCTCTCCCGTTCACGGGAGAGGGGC
>DAITLT010000214.1:0-2308 GCA_036835505.1 Pseudomonas sp. | reverse complement strand
GCGCTGGCAACGCCCCTCTCCCGCCCTGCGGGCACCCTCTCCCCGGAGGGGCGAGGGTCATCAGCTAGCCTGCCGCGCAGGCCTTTAACTCAACTCAAGCGCAGCCGACTGGCGCCCACCAGCCAGTTGTACACCACGTAAAGCACCAGGGTGGCGAGCAGCAGCAGGCCGCCGAGGGCCGTGGCCATGCCCCAGTTGATGCTGACGTTGGTGTAGAAGGCGACGAAGTAGCTGACCATCTGATCGCCTGGGCTGCCGAGCAAGGCCGGGGTGATGTAGTAGCCAATCGCCAGGATAAACACCAGCAGGCAACCGGCGCCGACGCCGGCCAGGGTCTGCGGGAAGTACACCCGCCAGAAGCTGGCGAACGGGTGGCAGCCCAGCGAGATGGCGGCGCGCATATAGCTCGGCGAAATGCCCTTCATCACGCTGTAGATCGGCAGGATCATAAACGGCAGCATGATGTGTACCATCGAGATGTACACCCCGGTACGGTTGAACACCAACTCCAGCGGCTGATCGATCAGACCGATCGCCAGCAGCGCGCTGTTGATCAAGCCACCGGACTGCAGCAACACGATCCAGGCCGCAACCCGCACCAGGATCGAGGTCCAGAACGGCAGCAGCACCAGAATCATCAGCAGGTTGCTCTGCCGCGACGGCAGGTTGGCCAGCAGATAAGCCAAGGGGTAGGCCAGCAGCAGGCAGATGGCGGTAATCACCAGACCCATCCAGAAAGTGCGAGCAAAAATATCCAGGTAGATGGCCTGGTCCGGGGTGGCCGCTGCCAGCTCGCCGAGATCGTCGATGCGATGGTCCAGGGCCGCCAACAGGTAATAGGGGGTGACATTGCTGTCGTTGCGACGGATCACCTGCCAGTAGGCCGGGTCGCCCCAGCGTTCATCGAGGCTTTCCAACGCATCTTTATAGGAGGCCGGCTCGCTCTTGAACGGCAGCGCGCGGGCGGTTTTCGACATCAGGCTGCGATAGCCTGCCAGTTCCATGTTCAGGCGTTTCGACAAGTCACCCAGGGTCTGCTGCTTGCGCGCATCGGCCAGGTCCAGGCTCAGCGCCTGATAGGCCGGCTCGGCGGGCAAGGCTTTGCCATCCCACTGCTGCAGGGCGGCCACGGTACGCGGCAGTGACTCCACCACCTCCGGATTGCCCACGCTCTTGATCAGCAGCGCGACAATCGGCACCAGGAACACCAGCACGAGAAACAGCACCAGCGGCAGGATCAGCGCCTGGGCCTTCAAGCGGTTGACCCGCTCGGCGCGCGCCAGGCGTTGCTTGAGGTTGGGCCCGGTAACCATGGTGAGAGGCTTGGCGACGGCCATAGTGAACTCCGCTAAAAAAGGCCACGCGAACGCGGCCAAAGGGTAACTCCGGGACCTGCCATACACCGGCGAGACCCCGCAAACAGGGGGAGCGCAACCGCCTTAGCGACGGTTGCGCCGCCCGTCTTACTTGGCAGCCCAGGCGTTGAAGCGCTGTTCCAGCTGCTCGCCGTAGTCAGCCCAGAACACCACGTCCATCGGCACCTGGTTGGCGATGTTTTCCGGGGTGGTCGGCATGTCCGCCAGCAGCGCCTTGTCCAGCAGCGCCACGGCCTTGGTATTGGCCGGGCCGTAGGCGATGTTTTCCGAGTAGGTCTTCTGCTGCTGCGGCTGGATCGAGTAGGCGATGAACTTCTGTGCCGCGTCCAGATCCTTGGCGCCCTTGGGAATGGCCCAGGAATCGAAGTCGTAGATGCCGCCGTTCCACACCACCTTGAGGTTGCTTTCTTTCTGCACGGCGGCGATGCGGCCGTTGTAGGCCGAGCTCATCACCACGTCGCCAGAGGCCAGGTACTGCGGCGGCTGGGCGCCGGCCTCCCACCACTGAATGCTCGGTTTGAGCTGGTCGAGTTTCTTGAACGCGCGATCAACCCCGGCCGGGGTCGCCAGCACCTTGTACACCTCTTTCGGCGCCACGCCATCGGCCATCAGGGCGAATTCCAGGGTGTACTTGGCGCCCTTGCGCAGGCCGCGCTTGCCTGGGAACTTGTTGGTGTCCCAGAAATCGGCCCAGCCAGCAGGCGCGCCTTGCAGCTTGTCGGCGTTATAGGCAAGCACCGTCGACCAGACGAAGAAGCCCACGCCGCACGGTTGAATGGCGCCTGGAACGAAGTCCTCGGGATTGCCGAACTGAGCCGGATCGAGCTCCTCAAACATGCCCTCGTCACAGCCACGGGCCAGCTCCGGTGATTCGACCTCGACCAGGTGCCAGGACACGCTCTGGGTGTCGACCATGGCTTTGACCTTGGCCA
>DAITLT010000213.1:0-6122 GCA_036835505.1 Pseudomonas sp. | reverse complement strand
CATGCGGGGGCAGGGCACTTTATCCGGGGAGCGGTCCCCGAGTCCCTTTGCGGCGGCTGTTTTGGCAGTCGACCGCTTTTTTAACGCTACTTGCCGTGACACCTTTTTCCCAGTTCCGGACCCTCCCATGGAAGCCAGATTGGCGCCCCGAATGCGTGACTTCTACCTCTTCGTCGTTCGGATCGTCAGTCTGGCTCCCATGGGCCAGTTCGCCCGCCGCACCTTGCGGGCCTGCAGCGTTAGTGCGCCAGGCCCGGCAGAGACACCACAGGATCTGACATAACAACAAGAACCGAGGGTAGGGAAGATGCGAACCACTGTGCTGTTGTGCTTGCTGTATCTGCTGTGTCAGCCGGCCTGGGGTGACGGGCGTAGCGCCCAGCAACTGAGCGAGCTTGACAGCCGTAGTCACCTGCTATGCGCCAGCGCCATGGTCTATTTCAACCCGCAGGATCGTTCCCCTGACCCGCGCAGCCTGACGGCGGTCTTTCATCATCTCAATATGCTGGAAACCTATGTCTTGCAGCTCGGCCAGCCGCCACAGCTACTGCAGCCAGTCACGGCCATGAAGCGTGTATTCGCCAAGCTGGATGGCTTGTCACGGGCTCAGAGCGAGCGTTATCCCGAGCTGGTTCAGCAGCTGCTGGGCCACCACCGGCAACTGCAACTGGCCGCCGCAGATGCCTACGACCGCGCCCAGCAGGATCCGACGCTGAGCGCATCGGCACTGCTGCTCAATGCGCAGAGCCAAGCCTTGGCCCGCCTGTTGCTGGACTACCAGCTGCGCCTCTATCCATTGCCAGACAAGGGCGGATTCGTCTTGACGCCCGCGCAACTGCAGGCCCTCGACAGCGCCATCGAGCAGCGTTTCGACAGCCTGCTGGCCGCGTATTCGACGCACGCCGAGGTGCTGCTCAAGGTCAGGAACAACTACCGCTTCGTGCGCGCCGAACTGCAGCAGCGTAAAGGTTGCACCCAGGGTGGCGCCGAGTTCTATCTCAGCCGCGCGGTGCTCGATCTTGACGAGCTGGCGATGACGCTGTGAGCGGTTGTAAAAAACTCTCGCCTGTTGCGGCCGTCTCCAGACGTCCTATGTCCGGAGCAATTGCATCGTGCAATCCACTATCGGGGTGTGTCACTGGCCGCAGGCAGTGCACCGCCGCTCACCAGTAAGAGGTGATTGAGCGAAGCACTGAATGTCGTCCCGCAAGGTCAAGTGAACGCGCCTGCTGGCGCCTGTAGTGACCCGCTTTGGCCGTTCGATGGTTCTGGCAATTAGTGCCAATGCCCTGAGCCGGTTGAATGTAGGCGGCAGTCGTCTGCTTGAACAAAACGGCAGTGGGGCAGTGTTGCCCAGCTGCCACGCAGTGAGCGTGAAAGACCCCAGCGATGGGATGATCTACCAGGGGTGATGAGTCCCGGTCTTTGCGGCGACTGTTTCGGCAGTCGACCGTTTTTTTACTGCTTGCGGTCGCGGCGACGCTCCTCACGGACGGCCGGGGCCGTCCACGGAGAGCGGCTAGCGGCCTAATGCGAAACTCCTACTTGTTTGTCCTGCTGGTCGCCAGCCTGGCCTCCATGGGCCAGTTCGCCATTGCCACCTACATGCCGGCGTTCGCGGCCATCGCCGAGGAGCTGGCGGCGACGCCCGTCCAGGTGCAGCAGACGCTCACCGCCTATCTGCTGCCTTTTGCCCTGGCTCTGTTCTGGCACGGCGCGATTGCCGACGCCATCGGTCGCCGGGGCTTCCTCTTGTTCGGCCTTGGCCTGTTCTTCGGCGCCTCGCTGCTGTGCATGCTGGCGCCGAGCATCGAGTGGCTGTTCGCCGGGCGTGCCCTGCAAGGACTGAGCGCCGGGATCGGCATGGTGGTCGGGCGGGTGATGATCCGCGACCGCTTCGACGGCGTGCACGCGCAGCGGCAGATGGCGCTGGTGGCTATCGGGTTTTCCCTGGCTCCGGCAATTGCTCCGTTATGCGGCGGCTGGTTGCTGCCCTGGTTCGGCTGGCGCGGCATCTTCGCCTTTCTCGCCCTGCTCAGTGCGCTGCTGTTGTTTGGCTGCTGGCGCCACTTGGCGGAGACCCTGCCCATCGGCAAGCGCCAGTCGTTGCATCCGCTGGCGCTGAGCCGCGCGTTCGCCGAGCAACTGCGCGATGCTCCATTCGTGCTGATCTGCCTGGCCAACGCCGGGGCCAATGCCGCGATCTACCTCTACGTGCTGAGTGCGCCGACCTTCGTCATCGAGCACCTGGGACTGGGTGCGCAATCCTTCGCCTGGCTGTTCCTGCCGATTGTCGGCGGCCTGCTGGTCGGCGCCTTCGCCGCCCATCGGGTGGCCGGCCGCATGAGTGCCGCACGCGGTGTGCTGCTTGGCAGCGCCGTGATGCTGCTCGCCACCTTGCTCAATATCGGCCTCAGCCTGTGGCTGCCGAGCCACGTGCCCTGGCCACTGCTGGCCCTGCCGATCTTCGCCCTGGGCCTGATGCTGACCCAGCCGGGCCTGCAGCTGCTTGCTCTCGATCGTTTTCCCGAGCGCCGCGGCCTGGCCTCCAGTGGTTTCATCACCGTCCATCAACTCGTCACCGCGCTGTCCTCGGCGCTGCTGGTGCCGTTGCTGCAGGACAGCACGCTGAGTCTGGCACTGGGTATGGCTGCGCTGCAGTACCTGGCCCTGCTGGCGTTCTGGTTTTCGCAGCGCGGTCCAACTGCACGCCATGGCACATCTCACAAGGAACAGAACACATGAAGTCTTTCGTCCTGATCACCGGCGCCTCTTCGGGCATTGGCCTGGACAGCGCTCGCCTGCTGATCGAACAGGGTTACCGGGTCATCGGCACGGTGCGCCGTGAGGAGGACGGGGTGCGTGCCCGCGCCATCCTCGGCGAGGCGTTCCTGCCGCTGCGCCTGGACGTGAGCGACAGCGCCGGCCTACCGCAAGCGGTGCGCCAGGTCGAGCAGTGGGTCGGCGCCGACGGTTTGGCGGCGCTGGTCAACAACGCCGGCATCGCCTCGCCCAGCGGCCCGCTGATGCTGCAGCCGCTGGAGGAAATCCGCGGCATGTTCGAGGTCAACCTGTTCGGCCTGTTGGCCGTCACCCAGGCCTTCCTGCCGCTACTCGGCGCGCGCCAGGACAGCACGCGGCCGGGCAGGGTGATCAATATCGGCTCGGTATCCGGGCGGGTGGCGACGCCGCTGACCGGCTGCTACGCCGCCACCAAGCATGCGCTGGAGGCGGTCAGCGACGCGTTGCGGGTGGAGCTGGGCATCTACGGTATCGCGGTGGTAGTCATCGAGCCGGGGCCGATTTGCACACCGATCTGGAGCAAGGCGCAACCCGACACGCGCTACGTGGACAGCGATTACGCGGGCGCCATGCAGGCGCTGTTCGGTCTGTTGGCGCACAACGGGGCCAAAGGGGCGCCGGTGGCGACGGTCAGCCGGGCCGTGCTCAAGGCCATTGACGCGCCCCGGCCCAAGCCGCGCTACCCGCTCAACCCGATGTGGTACCTGGCCGCGCTGCTGCCGACCCGGTTGCTTGATCGGCTGCTGGCGAAGCGGATGGCGTTGCTGCGTCGCCCGGCTCGCTGATTGCGCCGCTCGCGCGGGGGGCCTGCCTGCGCGTACTGCGCCAGGCGGCAGGCGGCATGCCGAACTGGGCGATGAACCAACGGGTGAAGGAACTCGGCATGGAGTAGCCGAGCATGTCGGCGATGCGCCCCAGCGAGTAGTCCGGGTTCTCCAGGTAGCGCATCACCAGGTCGCGGCGCACGTCGTTGATCAGCTCGTTGAAGGTGCTGCCGCCTTCCTTCAGGCGGCGCTGCAGGGTGCGCACGTTCATCCCCATGGTCTGGGCGATCTGCTCGATGGTGGCCCGGCCCATCGGTAGCAGCAGGTAGATGGCCTTGCGCACCTCGAACAGCATCGACTCGCCGTTACTGCTCTGCAGGGAGTCGAGGTAGCGCTGGGCGTAGCGCGCCATGGCCGGGTCGGCATGGGGATTGGTTGCGTCCAGGTCGGCGTCGGGGCAGACGATGCCGTTGAACTCGCTGCCGAACTCCAGCATGCAACCGAACAGGCGGCGATGCAGTTGCAGGTTGCTCGGCGCCTGGTGGGTGAAGTTGACGCTGTAGGGGTGCCAGTGCGTGCCGAGCAGGGCGGCGCACAGGCGGAACATCACGCCGATGGCCAGCTCATTGGCCTGGCGGCAGACCAAGTGCGACTCGGTCACCACCTCTTCGCGAATGATCACCATCCTGCCGGCCTCTTCGACGTAGATGGCCAGCGAGTCGTTGAGCAGATGACGGTACTGCACCACCACCTGCAGCGCTTCGCGCAGGGTGCGCTGGTGGGTGAGCAGCAGGCTGACCGCGCCGAAGTCGGAGAGCTGGCGCGACTCGGCCATGCTCAGGCCGAAGTTCTGGCAGCCGCTGGCGGCGGCCGAGTCCTCGAGCAGGCGCACCGCGGCATCGACCGGGATGCGGTGCTCGGGATCCTGCAGCATGGTCTTGTTCAGGCCGACCCCGGCCAGCAGATTGTGTGGATTGAGGCCGAGGTGTTGGGCTGTTTCCAGGTAGTTGGTCAGGACGGCGGCGCGTACCAGTTTTGTCATGTGCGGGCATTCCTGGGGGAGGGCTTGCGCTGGGCAGCGGCCCCGGCAGAAAGGAAATTGACATGGATCAAGGCTGTTCTGCAAGTCATGAAATGAAAAGTTTTTGACGTCAAATGTGCCGTGCAAAGCGGCTTGCTCTAGTACTTTTCGGACCTTTAGTCCTTTCCACCAACCTTCCGCCGATGACCATGCCCGCGGCCTTCGGCTGCGTGGCTAGCCAATGGCGTGGGGGCGCGGACAAACCGAGCGACCTGAGGGAATACCTATGCGAGTCAATACGCCGATTACCGACCGGGAGCGCAGTTTTCCAGCCGAGCAACGGCTGATCTCCGCGACGGACGAGCAGGGCAACCTGAGCTACTGCAACGACGAGTTCGTCGCGGTCAGTGGCTTCACCCGCGAGCAACTGATCGGCAGTCCGCACAATATCGTGCGCCATCCCGATATGCCGCCGGCGGTGTTCGCGCACATGTGGAGCCACCTCAAAGCCGGCAAGAACTGGATGGGCATCGTCAAGAACCGCTGCCAAAACGGTGACTTCTACTGGGTCAGCGCCTATGTCACACCCATCAGGCAGAATGGTCGGGTGGTGGGCTACGAGTCGGTGCGGGTCAGGCCCAGTGCCGAGCAGGTCGGGCGGGCCGCCGCGCTCTATGCGCGCCTGCGCAAGGGGCAGCCGGCGGCCAGCGGCGGGGAGCGGTTGCGCACGCTCAGCCGCTTTCTCCTGCTGCCGCTGCTGGGCGCCCTGCTGGGGCCGCTGCTGGTGAGCCAGGGGCAGCCGGGATGGGCGGTCGGCTGCCTGCTGGGCTTGTCGTTCGGGCAAACCTGGCTGTCGCTCTGGTACGTACGGCGGGCGCTGACAAAGGTCCACGAAGCGGCGCCGCTGGCCTTCGACAGCGAACTGGTGGCGCGCACCTACAGCAGCGAGTCGGGGGCGGTTGCCCGCCTGCAGATGGCGCTGATCAGCGAGGGGTCGCGGATCCGCACCGCACTCGCGCGCCTGGGCGATTACGCCGACCAGACGGCCGTGCTGGCCACCCAGAACGGTCAACTGGTCGGGCAGGCGGAAACCGCGCTGCAGGTGCAGCGTGTCGAAACGGACATGGCCGCCACCGCCATGCACGAGATGGCGGCGTCGATCGCCCAGGTCTCGGTGCATATCCAGCAGACCGCCAATGGCGCGCGCGAGGTCAATCAGTTGTCGGCCAGTGGTACCCAGCAGGCGCAGCAGAGCCGTCGGGTGATCGAGAAACTGGCCGACACCGTGGACAACATCGGTGGCTCGGTGGACAACCTGGCCGCGCAGACGCAGTCGATCCAGCAGGCCGCCAACCTGATCCAGGCGATCGCCGAGCAGACCAACCTGCTGGCCCTGAACGCCGCCATCGAGGCGGCGCGGGCCGGCGAGCAGGGCCGCGGTTTCGCCGTGGTCGCCGACGAGGTGCGCAACCTGGCCAAACGCACCCAGCAGTCCACCGAGCAGATCGAGAACATGATCGACAAGTTGCAGGGCG
>DAITLT010000212.1:0-6157 GCA_036835505.1 Pseudomonas sp. | reverse complement strand
TTTCGAAGGTGCGCGGCGCACTGCGGCCAAACACCTGATCGAAGTCGCGCAGGCCATCGCTCAGCGCCAGGCCGAACTTCGGCAAGCCCTGCTCAAGGCCACGCTGCTGGCCCTCGGTCATCCGCCCGGCGCGCATCACAAAGCTTTTGATGGCGCGCATGTGGCGCTGTTCCTCGGCGGGTGCCGCAGGCTCGTGGGATTCAGTCATGGCTCTACTCTTGAATAATGGGGTCTTGCCCGTAGGCACGGCTCAGCCGATCAGCCCGCCGAGCGGCGAGGAGGCACTGGCGTAGAGCTTCTTCGGCATGCGCCCGGCCAGGTAGGCCATGCGCCCGGCGAGCACCGCATGCTGCATGGCCTGGGCCATCAACACCGGCTGCTGGGCATGGGCGATGGCGCTGTTCATCAGCACCGCATCGCAGCCCAGCTCCATGGCGATGGTGGCATCCGAGGCGGTGCCCACGCCGGCATCCACCAGCACCGGCACCTTGGCCTCTTCGAGGATGATCCTCAGGTTGTACGGGTTGCAGATGCCCAGGCCGGTGCCAATCAGGCCGGCCAGGGGCATCACGGCGATGCAGCCGATTTCGGCCAGTTGGCGGGCAATGATCGGATCATCGCTGGTGTACACCATCACCTCGAAGCCTTCCTTGATCAGCACTTCGGCGGCCTTGAGGGTTTCGATGACGTTGGGAAACAGGGTCTTCTGGTCGGCCAGCACTTCCAGCTTGACCAGGTTGCGGCCGTCCAGCAGCTCGCGGGCCAAACGGCAGGTACGCACCGCCTCGGTGGCATCGAAGCAACCGGCGGTGTTGGGCAGGATGGTGTAGCGATCCGGCGGCAACACGTCGAGCAGGTTGGGTTCGCCCGGATTCTGGCCGATATTGGTGCGGCGCACCGCCACGGTCACGATCTCCGCCCCCGAGGCCTCGATCGCCAGACGGGTTTCTTCGAGGTCGCGGTACTTGCCGGTACCCACCAGCAAACGCGACTGGTAGGTCCGCCCGGCCAGCACGAAGGGTTTGTCGTTGGGGGTTTGGATCAGGCTCATGAAAACTCCTTAGCGGCTTTAACCACCGCCAATCGCATGCACCACTTCCAGCGCATCACCTGGCTGCAACTGGCGGCTGGCATGCTGACTGCGCGGCACGATGTCCAGATTGAGTTCTACCGCCACCCGCCGCCCAGTCAGTTGCAGTTGCACAAGCAGATCCGCGACGGTGGCGCCATCGGGCAACTCTACTGTTTCACCGTTCAACTGAATGTGCATGACCGACCGCGGGCAACTCGAAGGGGCCCGCATTCTAGCCCGATCACCGACGATGACCAAGGCCAAAGGCCGCCACTGGTCCAGCTCAAGCGGCGCGCGCCGGCAGACGCCAGGCAGCCAGGCCCAGGCACCACCAGCCGGCCAGCAAGGTCAGGCCTCCCACCGGCGTGATCATGCCCAAGGCGCGAATGCCCGTCAGGGTCAGGGCGTACAGGCTGCCGCTGAACAGCAGGATGCCGGCACAAAAGCACAACCCCGCCGCCACCAACAGCCGCCCGCCCAGGCGTTGCCACAACCCGGCCAGCGCCAGCAACGCCAGGGCATGCAGCATCTGGTAATGCACCGCCGTGTGAAACACCGCCAGGTACTCAGCGGACAACTGGCCTTGCAGGCCATGGGCGGCAAAGGCCCCCAGGCCCACCCCGGTAAAGCCGAACAGGGCAGCCAACAACAGCAGCACACGCAACATCAGAACCTCCAGACAGCGACAATCCGCTGGCTATAATGGCCCGCCCATTCCACCTGGCCAAGCCATCCATGCTGCGATCCCTGCTCCGTCGTTGTTTCCAGATTCTGCTCGCGGCGGCCGCGGCCTCTGTGGTGCTGGTCGTGGTGCTGCGCTGGCTACCGCCACCGGGCAGCGCCCTGATGGTCGAGCGCACCCTGGAGGCCTGGCAGGACGGCAAGTCGCTCGAGCTGCAACGCCAATGGCGGCCGTGGGAGCAACTGCCGGACGACCTGAAGATTGCCGTGATAGCCGCCGAGGATCAGAAGTTCGCCGAGCACTGGGGCTTTGACCTTGCCGCCATTCGCTCGGCCCTGGCCCACAACGAACGCGGCGGCTCGCTGCGCGGCGCCAGCACGCTCAGCCAGCAAGTGGCCAAGAACCTGTTTCTCTGGTCCGGCCGCAGTTGGCTGCGTAAGGGTCTGGAGGTCTGGTTTACCGGCTTGATCGAGCTGTGCTGGTCAAAACAACGGATTCTTGAGGTGTACCTCAATAGTGTCGAATGGGGCGATGGCGTGTTCGGCGCCGAAGCCGCCGCTCGTGCGCACTTCGCCAAGGGCGCGCCCTACCTGTCCAAGCAACAGGCGGCCTTGCTGGCGGCGGTATTGCCCAACCCACGGGTGTGGAACCCGGCCAGGCCGAGCGCCTATGTGGCCCGGCGGGCCCGCTGGATTCGCCAGCAGATGTGGCAACTGGGCGGCAGCCACTACCTCAACCAACTGCAACCGCAGTGGTCACTGGGCTGGCCGGAGCAACCCTAAGTCGGCCGACTCAGCGCTGCATGGCGCGCTTGGGCAGCGCTTGCAGGCTCAACACCAGGTCATCCTGCACCCGCACCGTCAGCCCCCACTGCGGGTAGACCCAAGCCTCGCCCTCGGGCAACGGCAAGCGCAGGCGCGGCTGGCCGAGCTGGAGCGCGGCCTGTTGCAGCGCGACGGCTGGCCGAGGGTCGCCGCCACACGCTCGGCCGGCACGCTGGGAGGCGCGGTGAACTGCACACTGTCGATTGGCTGACGCGCCAGTTGGCCGACCATCTGTACACTCAGCGGTTGCTCCTCGCGCGCCAGGCCCACGGCCTTGACCAGACTGGCACGCTCGGCGTCGCTCAACTGCACCTCGGCCTGCACCTGCCAAAGCGCCTCCTCGTCGCGCAGCGCCCCGCGATAGAGCAGACGCGCCCCTTGCTCGGCGGCTTGCGGCTGCAACCACAACTCACCCTCGACCTGGGCACTGAGGGCCGCCAGGGACAGACGCTCCTCTACCAACGGCGGCAACACCCGCGTCTGCCAGTCGGCCAGCCATGGCAGTGGCGTTGGCGCTTGCGGCCCACGCATCAGCCAGGTGCCCCAGGCAAAAAACAGCCCGGCCAGCAGGGCAAACAACAACCAGTGCTGAACCCGCAGCGGCGGCATCGACATAAACGGCTCCGAAAATCAGCGGACAGAAAAAAGCCGCACGGTGTGCGGCTTTTCGGGGGTGCTGCGCTTACGCCTGGATCGAGCCCTTGAGCTTGTTCATGGCGTTTTTCTCCAACTGGCGAATGCGCTCGGCGGAGACGTTGTACTTGGCCGCCAGCTCATGCAGGGTGGCCTTCTCTTCCGCCAGCCAGCGCTGCTGGAGGATGTCACGGCTGCGCTCGTCCAGACCTTCCAGCGCCTCGTGCAGATGGGCGGTGGAGTTGTCGCTCCAGTCCGAGGCTTCCAGCTGCACGGCCGGGTCGTAGCGATGATCCTGCAGGTAGTGGGCAGGCGACTGAAATGCCTTGTCGTCATCGTCATCGGCCGCCGGGTCGAAGGCCATGTCGTGGCCGGTCAGGCGGCTTTCCATCTCGCGCACTTCATGGGGCTCAACGCCCAGGCTTTCGGCCACGGCATGCACTTCATCGTTGCTCAGCCAGGCCAGACGCTTCTTCTGGCTGCGCAGGTTGAAGAACAGCTTGCGCTGCGCCTTGGTGGTGGCGACCTTGACGATGCGCCAGTTGCGCAGGATGAACTCGTGGATTTCCGCCTTGATCCAGTGCACGGCAAACGACACCAGGCGCACGCCCATCTCCGGATTGAAGCGCTTGACCGCCTTCATCAGGCCGACGTTGCCTTCCTGGATCAGGTCGGCCTGAGGCAGGCCATAACCGGAGTAGCTGCGGGCGATATGCACGACAAAACGCAGGTGGGCCAACACCATCTGGCGGGCCGCTTCCAGGTCTTGCTGGTAGAACAGGCTCTCGCCCAACTCACGCTCCTGCTCGGGGCTCAACAGCGGAATACTGTTGACCGCATGCACATAGGCTTCCAGGTTGGCGCCTGGGACCAAGGCATACACAGGTTGCAAAGAAGTGCTCATGCGAATCCTCCGACTCACGAAACGGGCTGCAGTCTAACATTGTCGATTTAGTCAGGGAACCGCTGGAAAAGTTCCCTTACACTTACAAAAACGCAATAAAAACAATCACTTACTATCTTGGCGCAAGTTCGCTCAGGTGCCGAGCGACGGCCAGCCAGGCACCAATATAGCCCAGCAACAGCGCCCCCAGCAGCAGCGACAGGCCATCGCCGGACGGCACGCCACCCAGGGCAAAGTCGCTGCCATACAGGCCGGCCAGACGCACCACGGCGTCATTCAGCCAGTCCAGACCGAAGGCCAGCACCAGCCAGGCCAGCAGGCCGGCACCCACGCCGTACAGCGCGCCCATATAAAGGAACGGCCGGCGCACATAGCTGTCGGTGCCACCCACCAGCTTGATGACCTCGATTTCGCTGCGGCGGTTCTCGATATGCAGACGAATGGTATTGCCGATCACCAGCAGCAGCGCCGACACCAGCAACAGGGTCAGGCCAAAGACGAAACGCTCGCCGAGCTTGAGAATCGCACTCAAGCGCTCGACCCAGACCAGGTCCAGCTGTGCCTGCTCGACATTCGGCTGCTCGGCCAGGCGCAGACGCAGGGCCTCCAGATTGGCTTTGTCGACCACTTCCGGGGTGACCAGAATCACGCTCGGCAGCGGGTTATCCGGCAGCTCCTTGAGTGCCTCGCCGAGGCCCGACAGTTGCTGGAACTCGTCCAGGGCCTGTTCGCGGCTGATCCAGTCGGCGGCGGCCACATCGCTCATCTGGGCGATCTCGTCGCGCAGGCGCTGAGCCTCGGCCGGGCTGGCCTCCAGCTTGAGAAACAGGGAAATCTGCGCGGCGCGCTGCCAGGAGCCGCCGAGCCGCTCGACATTGTTCAGCAGCAGCGACAAGCCCATCGGCAGGCTCAGGGCAATCGCCATCACCAGACAGGTAAAGAAGCTGCCGATCGGCTGCTTAAGCAGACGGCGCAGGCTGTCGAGCAGGCTGGTGCGATGGCTCTCGACCCAGGCATGCAGCAACTGCTGGAAGCCGGGGCCGTCACTGACCGGTTTTGGCGGCTTATTCGGGCTACCGCCGACCCGTTCGGCGGGTTGCGAATTACGTGTGGCACTCATCAGCTGGCCTCCCCGTCACCAATCAAGCGGCCGCGCTGCAGGGTCAGCATACGGTGGCGCATGCGCGCAATCAGGGCCAGGTCGTGACTGGCGATCAGCACGCTGGTCCCCAGGCGGTTGATGTCTTCAAACACGCCCATGATTTCCGCGGCCAGGCGCGGGTCGAGGTTGCCGGTGGGCTCATCCGCCAACAGCAACGCCGGCTGATGCACCACCGCGCGGGCAATGCCGACGCGCTGCTGCTGGCCGGTGGAAAGGTCGCCAGGGTAGTGCTCGGCCTTGTCCGCCAGGCTGACGCGCTCCAGGGCCGACATCACCCGCTTGGCAATATCGACCTTGGCCAGGCCGAGAATCTGCAGCGGCAGGGCGACGTTGTTGAACACGCTGCGATCGAACAGCAACTGGTGGTTCTGGAACACCACGCCGATCTGCCGGCGCAGGAACGGGATCTGCGCATTGGTGATGGTCGCCAGGTCCTGCCCGGCCAGCAGCAGCTTGCCGCTGGTCGGTCGCTCCATCGCCAGCAACAGGCGCAGCAGGGTGCTTTTGCCGGCGCCGGAGTGGCCGGTGACAAACAGGAACTCACCACGGCGCACGCGAAAACTCAGCTCGTGCAGGCCGACATGGCCGTTGGGGTAACGCTTGCCAACCTGCTCAAAGCGAATCATGCACGCTCCTGCCCATCGAACAGGGCCCGGACAAAGGGCTCCGCCTCGAAGGTGCGCAAATCATCAATGCCTTCGCCCACGCCGATATAGCGAATCGGCAAGGCAAACTGCTTGGCCAGGGCGAAGATCACCCCGCCCTTGGCGGTGCCGTCCAGCTTGGTCAGGGCCAGGCCGGTGAGGTTGACCGTCTGATCGAACTGCTTGGCCTGGTTGATGGCGTTCTGCCCGGTGCCGGCGTCCAGCACCAGCAGCAC
>DAITLT010000211.1:448-6171 GCA_036835505.1 Pseudomonas sp. | reverse complement strand
CCGGTGATGTGGAAGACCGGCCACTCGCTGATCAAGAAGAAAATGAAGGAAACCGGCGCCCTGCTGGCCGGCGAAATGAGCGGGCATATCTTCTTCCAGGAGCGCTGGTTCGGCTTCGACGACGGCATTTACGCCGCCGCCCGCCTGCTGGAAATTCTCAGCCAGGACAAGCGCGACGCCGAGCACGTGTTCTCGGCCTTCCCCAACGACATCTGCACCCCGGAAATCAACATCGAGGTGACCGATACCAGCAAGTTCCGCATCATCGACGCCCTGCAGCGCGACGGCCATTGGGGCGACGCCAACCTCACCACCCTGGACGGCGTGCGCGTCGACTATCCCAAGGGTTGGGGCCTGGTGCGCGCCTCCAATACCACGCCGGTGCTGGTGCTGCGCTTCGAGGCCGAGACGAGCGAAGAGCTCACGCGGATTCAGGAAGTCTTCCGCGCCCAGCTCTACACCGTGGCCCCGGACCTCAAGCTGCCATTTTGATCAACCCGTTTCAGGATTCGCTTTTCGTATTGGAGTGTTTGCATGACCCTCAGCCGTGACGCTGCCACCCAAGTCGCCCAGGTTCTGTCCGAGGCGCTGCCCTATATTCGTCGCTTCGTCGGCAAGACCCTGGTGATCAAATACGGCGGCAACGCCATGGAAAGCGACGAGCTGAAAACCGGCTTCGCCCGCGACATCGTGCTGATGAAGGCGGTCGGCATCAACCCGGTGGTGGTGCATGGCGGCGGCCCGCAAATCGGCGACCTGCTCAAGCGCCTGAGCATCGAGAGCCACTTTATCGACGGCATGCGCGTGACCGATGCGCAGACCATGGACGTGGTGGAAATGGTTCTCGGCGGCCAGGTCAACAAGGACATCGTCAACCTGATCAACCACCACGGCGGCAGCGCCATCGGCCTGACCGGCAAGGACGCGCGCCTGATCCGCGCCAAGAAGCTCACCGTCAGCCGCCAGACGCCGGAAATGACCCAGCCGGAAATCATCGACATCGGCCACGTCGGCGAAGTCACCGGGGTCAATGTCGAGCTGATCAACATGCTGGTATCGGGCAACTTTATCCCGGTGATCGCGCCCATCGGCGTCGGCGCCAACGGTGAGTCCTACAACATCAACGCCGACCTGGTGGCCGGCAAGGTGGCCGAAGCGCTGAAAGCCGAGAAGCTGATGCTGCTGACCAATATCGCCGGCCTGCTGGACAAGCAGGGCGACGTGCTGACCGGCTTGAGCACCGAGCAAGTGGACGAGTTGATTGCCGATGGCACCATCTACGGCGGCATGCTGCCGAAGATCCGCTGCGCCCTGGAAGCGGTACAAGGCGGGGTGAACAGCGCGCACATCATCGACGGCCGAGTGCCTAACGCGGTGTTGCTGGAGATCTTCACCGACACCGGCGTGGGTACCAAGATCAGCAACCGCAAAGCCCGCTAAGCACCGTTTGCCGCTGTCGCCTGGTGCGACGGTGGTCGGTTAGTGGCTGTTGCCAAGCAATTGCGCCAGGCGGGCGCGGTCGGCAACAAACCCGGCAGCGGCTTGCTTGCGGGTCTCCTCGAAACGAGCAATGTCCTTGAGCAGACTGTCCTGCTCGCCCTTGATATTGCTGATCTGCACCAGCAGGCTTTCCGGCACCACGCGCCCCGCGCGCTCATGCTCGGCGGCCTGGCCCTGCAGGTTGGCCTGCTGGGTGCGCAACGACTGCAGATTGCCGCGCGCGGCACTGACCGCCCCATCCAGCTCGGTAAGCTTGCGCTCACGGGCCCGATCAACGTCCTCGACGCTGGAATACAAGCGCAGCAACTGGGCATCCGAGGAGGCCTGGGCCTTTTCCGCCTGCAGGCGCTCACGCTCTGCGGCGGTGGGCGCCGGTGGCACCACGCGCACCACTCGGCCCTGGTCGGACAGCACCTCGTAGCCCTTGGCGATAAACTCCGGCGGCACGCCCTGACGGTCGAGCACAACCACGCCCTTGTCGTTGACATAACGATACAGCTCGCCGGCACCCGCCAGGGCGGGTAGCAAGACCGACAACAACAAGGGGAGTCGCAAGGCGCCCGGTTTCAGCATAAGAACAATACCCGGTGGTGGCTCAGGCCTGAATGCCATACTGCTCGCGGTAGGCTTGCACCGCCGGCAGATACTGTTTGAGTTGAGCATCATCGGCCAGATATTCCAGCACTTGGGTCAACGACACAATACTCACCACCGGCATGGCGAAATCGCGCTCGACCTCCTGGATCGCCGACAGCGCGCCCTGGCCGCGCTCCTCACGGTTCAAGGCGATCAGCACACCGGCGGCCTGCGCGCCCTGGCCCTGGATGATCTGCATCACCTCGCGGATCGCCGTGCCAGCAGTAATCACGTCGTCAACGATCAGCACCCGGCCCTCCAGCGGCGCGCCGACCAGGCTGCCACCTTCGCCATGGGTCTTGGCTTCCTTGCGGTTGAAGCACCAGGGCAGGTCCAGTTGATGCTGCTCGGCCAGCGCCACGGCGGTCGCCGCAGCCAACGGGATGCCCTTGTAGGCCGGGCCAAACAGCACATCGAAGGCAATCCCGCTCTCAACCACGGCGGCGGCGTAGAAGCGCCCCAGCTGAGCCAGTGCCAAGCCACTGTCGAACAATCCGGCATTGAAGAAGTACGGGCTGGTGCGCCCGGACTTGAGGGTGAACTCACCAAAGCGCAAGACCCCACGCTCGATGGCAAAACGAATGAACTCGCGTTGGTAAGCCTGCATGAAGAAAGTCCCGGATAGCACTGATTTTACGATGGGTTTAGCTAATAAATAGGAGCTCGGGTATCATACACGCACGTGTTTTTAGGGGCCATTTATGCGGATCATCAGTGTGAACGTGAATGGCATTCAGGCCGCTGCCGAGCGTGGTTTGCTCAATTGGCTGCAGGCCCAGAATGCCGACGTCATCTGCCTGCAGGACACCCGCGCCTCTGCCTTTGAACTGGACGATCCGGCCTTCCAACTGGACGGCTATTTCCTCTATGCCTGTGATGCCGAAGTGCCCAGCCAGGGTGGCGTGGCGCTGTATTCACGGCTGCAACCCAAGGCGGTAATCAGTGGTCTGGGCTTTGAAAGCGCCGACCGCTACGGGCGCTACCTGCAGGCCGATTTCGACAAAGTCAGCATCGCCTGCGTGCTGCTGCCCTCCGGCCAGCATGGCGACGAGAGCCTGAACCAGAAGTTCAAGTTCATGGACGACTTCGCCCATTACCTCGACAAGCAACGGCGCAAGCGCCGCGAGTACATCTACTGCAGCTCGCTGTATGTGGCGCACCAGAAGCTCGACGTGAAGAACTGGCGCGACTGCCAGCAATCCCCCGGCTTCCTCGCCCCCGAACGCGCCTGGATGGATCAGGTGGTCGGCAGCATGGGCTACGTCGATGCGCTGCGCGAAGTCAGCCGCGAAGGCGAGCAGTTCAGTTGGTGGCCGGATACCGAGCAGGCGCAAATGCTCAACCTCGGCTATCGCTTCGACTACCACCTGCTCACCCCCGGCCTGCGCCGTTGCGTGCGCAGCGCCCGTCTGCCGCGCCAGCCGCGCTTCTCCGAGCACGCCCCGCTGATCGTCGATTACGACTGGATTCTCAGCGTTTAATCGGCAGGGATAATCATGGGCCTACCTCGCTGGCACCGCGCCAAGCACCACCTGCCCATGCGCCACACCCAATTGCCGCGGATCCTGCAGCGCATCTATGCGGCAATTGCCCTGCTGTTGTTCATGGCCGTGTTCGGCACCCTCGGTTTCTACAGCGTGGCCGACGAGCAGGCGACCTGGTCCGACGCACTGCACATGACCCTGATTACCATCACCACCGTCGGTTATGGTGAGATCATCCCCCTCAACAACCTCGGCGAACGCCTGTTTGCCGGACTGATCGCCCTCACCGGCTTCGGCACCGTGACCTTTCTGTTCACCAGCCTGGCAACGTTCTTCCTCGAAAGCGATTTTGACTACAGCCTGCGGAGACGACGCATGGAAAAGGCCATCAAGAAACTCAAGGGTCATTACATCCTCTGCGGCTTCGGCCGGGTCGGGCGCAACGTGGCCCATGAGCTGGTGGCCACCGGCCGCGAATTCGTCGCCATCGACAGCGACGAAGAACAGTTCGACGCCCAGCGCGAACACTTCCCCCATCTCCTGCACCTGCACGGCGACGCCACCGATGACGACCTGTTGCTGGCCGCCGACATTGCCGATGCCGCCGGGGTGTTCGCCGTCACCGGCGACGACAGCCGCAACCTGATGATTATCCTCACTGCCCGCCAGCTCAATCCCAAGGTGCGGGTGGTGGCGCGCTGCCACGAACTGCGCAACGCGCAGAAAATGCGCAAGGCCGGCGCCGACACGGTGATCTCGCCGGACTTCACCGGCGGCATGCGCATCGCCTCATCAATGATCCGCCCCCATGTGGTGACCTTCCTTGATGAGATGCTGCGCTCCGAGCACAAGGTACGCCTGGAGGAGGTGCCGATTGCCGAGCACCACAGCCTGCGCACCGTCGGCGAGATCAAGCAGCGCTGCCCCAGTTGCGTGATCCTGTCGATTCGTACCGGCCCGGATTTTATCTTCAACCCGGCCGACGCCACGCTCTTGCCCCCTGGCCACACGCTGATCGCCATGGTCCCGCCCCAGGGCCGCGACGAACTGCTCGCAGCCCTCGGCTGAGCAAACAGCAGGCAAAAGAAAACCGGCACAACGCCTAATGCCGATCACTTAAGCCAAGGGAATGGCTTTTTGTAGCCCGGATGCAATCCGGGACGCTCGTTGCCCTGCAAATCCGCCCCCGGATTGCATCCGGGCTACGCCTCTGAGCTGAATAAGCGCAGGCAATAAAAAACCGGCTCAGCGCCGGTTTTTTATTGCCTGCAAAGGCCGTCGTTACTTGATCAGGCGCCAGCACAGCGGGTAGCGATAGGCTTGCCCGGCATTGGCCTTGATCCCGGCGATGACGGTCAGCACCAGCGCCGCCACGCCCACCAGCAGCATCAGCGGAAAGCCGATCAGCACCCAGGCCAGCAAGCCGCAGACCATCATGGCCACGCTGTAGGTGATCTGAAAGTTCAGCGCTTCCTTGCCCTGCTCATCGACGAAGGGATGCAGATCCTTCTTCAGCTGCCAGACGACCAGCGGGCCGATGACGTTGCCGATCAAGGGCGCCAGCACCCAGAAGAACGCCGCGTAATGACACAGCATGGCCCATTGCCGGGCTTGCGCATCGGGCGTGGGCAGCAGGTTATCGTTCATCCGCGGGTCCTCGGTGAGTTAATCGGCCAGGGCCGCTTGCTGCAGCTCAAACAGTTCCTGCATGCCCTTTTGCGCCAACGCCAGCATGGCATTCAGCTCGGCGGGCTGGAACGGCGCACCTTCGGCGGTGCCCTGCACCTCGATGAAACCACCGGCGGCGGTCATCACCACGTTGAGATCGGTTTCCGCTGCCGAGTCCTCCGGGTAATCGAGATCCAGCACCGGCTCGCCCTGGTACATGCCCACCGACACCGCAGCAACCATCTGCTTGAGCGGATCGCCAGCCTTCAGGCCGCCACGCTTCTTCATCACCTTCAGCGCATCCACCAGGGCCACCATGGCGCCGGTGATCGAGGCGGTGCGGGTGCCGCCATCGGCCTGAATCACATCGCAGTCGATGTACAGGGTGTTCTCGCCGAGCTTGGACATGTCCAGCGCAGCACGCAGCGAACGGCC
>DAITLT010000211.1:0-409 GCA_036835505.1 Pseudomonas sp. | reverse complement strand
GGTGGCACGCGGCAGCATGCCGTACTCGGCAGTCAACCAGCCCTGGCCCTGGCCTTTGAGGAAGCGCGGGACGCCGGATTCAACACTGACCGTACAGATCACTTTGGTGTCGCCAAACTCCACCAGCACCGAACCTTCGGCATGCTTGGTGTAGTTACGGGTGATACGGATCGAGCGCAGCTGATCGGCAGCACGGCCACTGGGACGCTTCATCGGGGAATACCTGTTCGGGACTGAATTTTCCCCGCCATTATAGGGCCCTGGCGCCCGCCGGGACATCGCCCAATTCGGCGGCGGCCAGCATCACACCGAAGATCACCCAATTCAGCGACGACCAGCACCGCGCCGAGCATCAGCGCATTTCGCCGGCACCCGGCAACGCAGAGAGCATCAGCGCATTTCGCCGGTA
>DAITLT010000210.1:0-6223 GCA_036835505.1 Pseudomonas sp. | reverse complement strand
CTGGAGCGTGTCGAGCAGTTTTTCACCCGGATTGGCTACGGCATCGCCGAAGGCCCCGAGGTGGAGGACGACTATCACAACTTTGAAGCCCTCAATATCCCCGGCCACCACCCGGCGCGGGCGATGCATGACACCTTCTATTTCAATGCCAACATGTTGCTGCGCACCCATACCTCGCCGGTGCAGGTGCGCACCATGGAGTCGCAGCAGCCGCCAATTCGCATCGTCTGCCCTGGGCGCGTGTATCGCTGCGATTCGGATATTACCCACTCGCCGATGTTCCATCAGGTCGAAGGCCTGCTGATCGATGAAGGCATCAGCTTTGCCGATCTCAAGGGCACCATCGAGGAGTTCTTGCGGGTGTTCTTCGAGAAGGATTTGGGCGTGCGTTTCCGCCCGTCATTCTTTCCGTTCACCGAGCCCTCTGCCGAAGTCGACATGCAGTGTGTGATGTGCAGCGGCAAAGGTTGCCGAGTGTGCAAGCAGACTGGCTGGCTTGAGGTCATGGGGTGCGGCATGGTCCATCCCAACGTGTTGAAGATGTCCGGCATCGATCCGGAAAAATACCAGGGCTTTGCCTTTGGCATGGGCGTCGAGCGCCTGGCCATGCTGCGCTATGGCGTCAATGATTTGCGCTTGTTCTTTGATAACGACCTGCGGTTCCTGGCGCAGTTTCAGTAATCGAGCAAGCCGCCGCCGGTGGCTGTGTTTAACCAGATATGACCGAGCGCCTCGGCCCTGCGGGCTGGCGCTTAGGAGAGCGGGATGAAGTTTAGCGAACAGTGGCTGCGCACCTGGGTCAACCCACAGGTTAGCAGCGACGAGCTGGTGGCTCGTCTGTCCATGGCCGGCCTTGAGGTCGATAGCGTGACCCCGGCGGCCGGGCAGTTCTCCGGCATTGTGGTGGGCGAGGTGTTGAGTACCGAGCAGCATCCGGATGCCGATAAGTTGCGGGTTTGCCAGGTCAGCAATGGCACTGAAACCTTGCAAGTGGTGTGCGGTGCGCCGAATGTGCGCCCTGGTCTGAAAATTCCGTTTGCCATGATCGGCGCCGAGTTGCCGGGCGACTTCAAGATCAAAAAAGCCAAGCTGCGTGGGGTTGAATCCAACGGCATGCTTTGTTCGGCTGCCGAGCTGCAAATCAGCGAAGAGAATGACGGCCTGCTGGAATTGGCCGCCGATGCGCCTGTCGGCGAAGATGTGCGCACCTATCTGCAGCTCAATGATGTCAGCATTGAGGTCGATCTCACGCCTAATCGTGGTGATTGCCTGTCGCTGGCCGGCCTGGCCCGTGAAGTGGGCGCGCTGTATGCGGCGCCGGTCACGCGTCCGCAGATCGCCAGTGTTGCCGCTGTGCATGCACAGCAACTGCCGGTCGAAGTGCTGGCGCCCAAGGCGTGCCCGCGGTACCTCGGGCGCGTGCTGCGCAATGTCGATGTGTCCCGGCCGACACCGCTGTGGATGGTTGAGCGGCTGCGTCGCGCCGATGTGCGCAGTATCGATGCCGTGGTCGATGTCACCAATTATGTGATGCTCGAGCTCGGCCAGCCCATGCACGCCTTCGACCTCGCCCAGATCAGCGGCGGCATCCGTGTGCGTATGGCCGAAGAGGGCGAGAAGCTGGTGTTGCTGGATGGTCAGGACGTCAGCCTGCGTGCCAATACTTTGGTCATTGCCGACCATTCCCGAGCCCTGGCAATTGCCGGCATCATGGGTGGGGAGTGCAGCGGAGTAAGCGCCAAAACCACCGATCTGTTCCTCGAAAGCGCCTTCTTCGACACCATTGCGTTGGCCGGCAAGGCGCGCTCCTATGGCCTGCACACCGACTCTTCCCATCGTTTTGAGCGTGGCGTCGACTCCCAGTTGGCCCGTGAGGCGATGGAGCGTGCCACCGGGCTGTTGCTGGAGATTGTCGGTGGTGAGCCTGGGCCAATCATTGCGGTCGAAAGTGCCGCCGATTTGCCCGCTATTGCTCCCATTACCCTGCGTTCTGAGCGTATCGAACAAATGCTCAGCATGGTTATGGATGACAGCGAAGTTGAGCGCCTGCTTAGTGGCTTGGGCTTGACGGTAACGGCAGATGGGCCCGGTCGTTGGCAGGTTGTAGTACCGAGCCATCGCTTTGACATAAGTCTGGAAGTTGATCTGATCGAAGAGTTGGCGCGCCTGTATGGCTATAACCGTTTGCCGGTGCGCTACCCGCAGGCGCGTCTGGCCCCGCAACGCAAGGCTGAGGCTGCGGTTGAGCTGCCGGCGCTGCGGCGTTTGCTGGTTGCCCGCGGCTATCAAGAGGCGATTACCTACAGCTTTATCGATCCGAAAATGTTCGAGCTGTTCAATCCCGGCGCTACCCCGCTGATGCTGGCCAACCCCATCTCGACTGATATGGCGGCGATGCGCTCCTCCTTGTGGCCGGGCCTGATTAAAGCCCTGCAGCACAACCTCAATCGCCAGCAGACGCGGGTACGCATGTTTGAGAGCGGCTTGCGTTTTGTGGGGCAGTTGGAGGGTCTCAAGCAGGAAGCCATGCTTGCCGGTGTCATTTGCGGCGGCCGCTTGCCTGAGGCGTGGTCCCATGGCCGTGAAGCAGTGGATTTCTACGATCTCAAGGCGGACGTTGAGGCCTTGCTCGGCTGTGCAGGCTCTGCCGATGAGTTCAGCTTTGTCGCTGGCGAGCATCCGGCCTTGCATCCTGGGCAAACGGCCCGTATCGAGCGCGATGCTCGCCTGGTCGGTTTTGTCGGCGCGCTGCACCCAGAGCTGGCCAAAACCTTGGGGATTGACCAGCCGGTTTATCTGTTTGAATTGGTGCTCGCGGAGGTGGCCAGTGGGCGCCTGCCAGCATTCCAGGAGCTGTCGCGCTTCCCAGAAGTGCGCCGTGATTTGGCTCTGCTGGTTGATCGCGATGTCCCGGCGAGTCTGGTGCTCAATGCCATTCGTGAGCAGGCAGGTGAATGGCTGACGGACCTCAAGCTATTTGATGTCTATCACGGTAAAGGCATTGATCCACATAGAAAAAGCCTTGCGGTCGGCTTGACCTGGCAGCATCCATCGCGCACTCTTAATGACGATGAGGTCAATACTACAATTGAAAATATCCTCAGCTCGCTGGAACAAAGGTTCAACGCCACGTTAAGGAAGTAGCGTATGGGGGCTCTGACGAAAGCTGAAATGGCCGAACGTCTGTATGAAGAGCTAGGCCTGAATAAACGGGAAGCCAAGGAACTGGTTGAACTGTTTTTTGAGGAGATTCGGCACGCCCTGGAAGACAACGAGCAGGTCAAACTGTCCGGTTTCGGCAATTTTGATCTGCGCGATAAGTCCCAACGTCCCGGACGTAATCCAAAAACAGGCGAGGAAATTCCCATCACGGCGCGCCGTGTGGTGACCTTCCGCCCAGGGCAAAAATTGAAAGCCAGAGTCGAAGCCTATGCTGGAACCAAGTCATAACGCCGAGTTGCCGCCCATACCTGGCAAACGCTACTTCACCATTGGCGAGGTCAGTGAGCTCTGTGCGGTCAAACCGCATGTTTTGCGCTACTGGGAGCAGGAGTTTCCACAACTCAATCCGGTCAAGCGCAAAGGCAATCGACGTTATTACCAGCGCCAGGATGTGCTGATGATTCGGCAAATTCGCGACCTACTTTACGATCAAGGCTTCACCATCGGTGGCGCCCGCCAGCGCATGTCGGGCGATGAAGCCAAAGAAGATGCCACGCAATACAAGCAAATGATTCGGCAGATGATTGCCGAGCTTGAGGATGTGCTCTTGGTGCTGCGCAAGTAGGTTCTGGGTTGAGGAAAAAACTTCCATATATCAGATGCTTATTGTATAGTTGCGGCGCTTTTGATGAATCTTCAGAAGTATTTTAACGCCTAGTCGGGGCGTAGCGCAGTCCGGTAGCGCACTAGCATGGGGTGCTAGGGGTCGAGTGTTCGAATCACTCCGTCCCGACCATATAATCATAGAAAATCCAGCCACTTAACGGTGGCTGGATTTTTTTATGGGCGATGCTTTCTAGGTGGTCGCAATTTTTACCCTGCTTTTTGCCACCGCCTATGGTTTTTGGGTCGAGGGGCTGTAACAGGGCGCAGCGAGTCGGCATTTTTAGCTATAGGTGAATCTGTCTTCTGTCGTGTCGCGTATGTGATGCGGGTTGATAGGCTGCTGCACGGTGATGAGTGTGCGCAGTAGATGCAAAAAATCCGCGCCTGGTGAGGGGGCGGATTTTTGCTGTGGATCAAAAGCGTTGTCCGGGTTGTAGTGCTCAGGCTGTCAGGGAGGGCTCAGCCGAGGTGTTGCTGATCCATTTCGATGGCCTTATCCAGGCTTTCGAGCATGGCCTTACGCACTTTCAGCTTGGTGTTCTTGTGCGCGGTCATATTGACCTTCTTCATCTGTTGGGCCACGGCCAGGGCGCTGGCCAGCAATTGCTCGGCGGGCACTACCTTGTCGAGGAAGCCGGCATCTACGGCGTCTTGCGGGTTGAACAGTTCGCCGTTGATCACTGAGCGGCTGAACGCCGACTTGCGCAGGCGGTCACGGGCCAGCTCAATGCCGGCGTGGTGCATGGTCATGCCGATCAGCACTTCATTCAGGCCGATATTGAACGGGCCGTTGACGCCGATGCGGTAATCAGCCGAGAGCAGAATAAACGCGCCTTTAGCGATCGCATGGCCTGGGCAGGCCACGATGATCGGGTAGGGGTGCGACAGCATGCGGCGTGCCAGGGTTGAGCCGGCGGTGACCAGGTCTACAGCGTTTTGCGGGCCAGAGGTCATTACCTTGAGGTCGTAGCCGCCGGAGAGAATGCCAGGCTGGCCGGTAATGATGACGATGGCCTTGTCCTGCACGGCCTGGTCCAGCGCGCTATTAAAGGCGGCGATGACGTCCGGGGAAATGGCGTTGACCTTGCCGTTGCTCAGGGTCAAGGTGGCGATGCCATCTTCGAGGTGGTAAGAGATCAGCTCACTCATGACAAAAAATTCCTTGGAATGACGTGGCGCCGACCTTACCCACCCACGGCGTCAAGGTAAAGCGCTGTGGCTGACTGGCAGGTCAGCCCTGTTGAGGAATCAACCAGTGCTTGTCCTTGGGTCAGGTGTTAAACATAAGAGTTTGAATCGCCTGCAAAAATACGTTGCCTTTGGCGGTCTCTTCGGCTAGATTAGCGCGCCTCGACAGACCACGGTTTGCCGAGTACCGGTGAAGTGTCCGAGCGGTTGAAGGAGCACGCCTGGAAAGTGTGTATACGAGAAATCGTATCAAGGGTTCGAATCCCTTCTTCACCGCCACTTTCGAAACACTAAGGCCCTGATTTCTAACAAGATTTCGGGGCTTTTTGCTTTCTGGCTTTTGGTGGTGTCGAAAAAGTGTCGAAGCCTGTGTCAGTCGTAGTGCGACCAGAGCCGTAAAACCTTCACGACTTGCTCATCCTGCAGCACCTGATAAACCAAGCGATGCTGAATATTGATTCGCCGTGAGTATGCCCCGGCAAGATCTCCAATCAGCTTTTCATAGGGCGGCGGAGTCTGGAACGGGTTGTCCTGTACGACAGCCAGCAGGGCTTTAGCTTTGTCCTTTAAGCCTGCTGCAGCCAGCTTCTGTGCATCTTTCTGTGCTTGCTTTGTGTAAACGAGCTGCCAATTCACCAATCCAGCTCCTTAGCGCATTCCTCGACCGGCTCGGCCATGCCTTCTTTGATCGACTCGCGCATGCCAGGAACAGACAGCAGATACAGAGTCTCTTGAATCGCGTCCCAATCCCCAGCCGATATCAGAACAGCGTTGTTGCGCTTGCCTGAAATCAGGATGGGCTGGTGTGATTCGGCAGATTGATCCATGAGCCGGTACAGGTTTGTGCGCGCTTCACTTGCGGTTAGGGTTTGCATGGGGTTTAGCCTCCTATGTCGTTACGCAACAGCGTACGGCAAAACGTACGTTTTGTTAACGTCATTTGTCGGCCAGCGGGTTCAGGGTCAAAGCATCCTGCAGGTGATCGGGGGCTAGGTGCGCATAGCGCATGGTCATGGCCAAGCTGCGGATTTCGGAGCACCGTGACCGGCCGTTTCGGTTGATCGTGACCGGTCATTTCGCTAACGCGTGACCGCTCATTTCGGGTAAGCGTCCAGCCGCCCCACCCTTGCTCAGTTTGCGGGGCTGAGGGGTAACAGCTCATCGATCCGGCTGTTGGGCCAGGTGGGCAGTTTTTCCAGCGTATCCT
>DAITLT010000209.1:0-6230 GCA_036835505.1 Pseudomonas sp. | reverse complement strand
CAACAGCCAGAAACTCGACGGCGGCGCCATGTTCGGCAACGCACCCAAGGCCCTCTGGCAGCGCTGGATGACGCCCGATGCACAGAACCGCATCGACCTCGGCTGCCGCGCCCTGCTGGTGCAGGAAGAAGGTCGCAATATCCTGGTGGAAACCGGCATCGGCGCCTTCTTCAGCCCCGAACTGAAAGAGCGCTTCGGCGTCCAGGAAGACCGCCATGTGCTGCTCGACAACCTGGCCAAGCTGGGCCTGAGCGATGCCGACATCGACATCGTGGTGCTCACCCATCTGCACTTCGACCACGCCGGTGGCCTGCTCGCCGCCTGGCAGGCCGACCAGCCGCCGCGTCTGCTGTTCCCCAACGCCCAGTTCATCACCGGCAAGCGCCACTGGCAGCGCGCCAGCCGTCCGCACCCGCGTGACCGCGCGTCTTTTATTCCCGAATTGCTGGAGTTACTGCAAGCCAGCGGCCGCCTGCACCTGCTGGACGAATGCACCGGCACCCCGCTGCTCGGCGCCGGCTGGCACCTGCACTGGAGCGATGGCCACAGCCCTGGGCAAATGCTCCCGGAAGTGGCCCTGGCCGACGGCCCGGTGCTGTTTGCCGGCGACCTGATCCCCGGTGCGCCCTGGGTACACCTGCCGATCACCATGGGCTATGACCGCTTTCCAGAAGGCCTGATCGAAGAAAAGGAATGCCTGCTCGACAGCCTGCTGGCGCGCAACGGCCGCATCGTCTTCACCCACGACCCACAAGTGGCCATGGGCCGCGTGGCCCGCGACGCCGAGGGCCGCTACAGCCTGAGCGAGCACTGGCCGGCGGTGCAGGGCTTGCAGCAGTAGCCGCCACAGCCCCGGTAGGCGGCCAATGCTGTTCACTTAAGGTAGAGGTAACCCGGATGAAATCCGGGAGGGAATGGGCTGGATAACCCGCGCCCCGGATTGCATCCGGGCTACAAAAATGCCGTTCACCTGGCCTAAGTGAACGGCATTGCTGTAGGAGCCAGCTTGCTGGCGATATTTCACGCCGTACGCGGGATCGCCAGCAAGCTGGCTCCTACCGAGAAGATGAGCACGCAACAGTGCCGACTACAGGCCGCCCTGCACACCGAGATTGACCCCCAGCTCGGCGGCCAGGGTAAAGGGCAGAAACAGGGTGTCCAGCAGGGCGCTGAAGGGTAAATCCAGCCAGGCATGCTTAGGCGCTTGCGCGCCGAAGCGCTCCAGCGGACAGCAGCCGCCATGCAGGCTGTACCAGTCCAGGCGGGTGCCGGAGTAGATCAACGGCGCGCCCTGCTTGGCCGCGTCGGCGGTGCGCACGCTGGCGCAGCCGGGCAGCAGCAGGCTGGCGGCCAGCAGCACGGCCAGGGTTTTATGCATCGCCGCCGCCCTTGACCACGGCCGTAGCCCGGCTGCGATCCGGGATGGCGCGGGGAATCCCCCCGGATAAAATCCGGGCTACGGCGCAGGGCCAAGCGAGCATGCGGGCAGCCCTATTCATCACGGCTGCCACGGTGCTGTTCGCCCCAACGCGGCAGCATGTCCTGGGGGATATTCAGGCAATTGAGGATGCGTGCGACGACGAAGTCGATCAGATCGTCGATGCTCTGCGGCTGGTGATAGAAGCCTGGCGAGGCCGGCAGGATGGTCACCCCGAGGTTGGACAGCTTGAGCATGTTCTCCAGATGGATGCTGGAAAACGGCGCCTCGCGCGGCACCAGAATCAACTGCCGGCGCTCCTTGAGCGCCACATCGGCGGCGCGCTCAATCAGGTTATTGCAGGCGCCCGTGGCAATCGCCGACAGGGTGCCGGTCGAGCACGGCAGCACCACCATGGCGGTCGGCGCGCCGGAGCCGGAGGCCGCCGGGGCCATCCAGTCTTCCTTGGCATACACGCGAATCTGCCCGGCGCTGGCGCCGGTGTATTCGCTGAGAAACTGCTGCATGGCCTGGGGCTTGGGCGGCAGGGTGACATCGGTTTCGGTGGCCAGCACCAACTGCGCCGCCTTGGAAATCAGGAAGTGTACCTCGCGCTCTTCACGCACCAGGCAATCCAGCAGGCGCAGGCCGTACTGGGCGCCCGAGGCACCGGTCATGGCCAAAGTAACGCGTTCGGGGCCGCTCATGGATGAACTCCGTGGAATGGGTGAAACCGTCAGTCATGGGATCAATGCCGTTCACTTAAGCCAAGTGAACGGCATTTTTGTAGCCCGGATGCAATCCGGGGCGCTGGTTATCCAGCCAATTGCCTCCCGGATTTCGTCCGGGCTACCTCTGTCGCACCTTAAGTGAACAGCATTGCAGTCATGGGATGGGTTGAGCACAGCGCCACCCATCCTAGGTTCTATTCGCTCAGGGCCGCTGCCAGCTTGCCGTGCAGGCCGCCGAAGCCGCCGTTGCTCATCACCACGATCTGGGTACCCGGCGTGGCCAGGGCGGTCACGGCGGCAATGATCTGCTCCAGCGAGTCGCACACCGAGGTCGGCACCGTGCTGCTGGCCACGGTGGCGGCCAAATCCCAGCCGAGGTTGGCCGGCGCGTACCAGAACACGTGATCGGCCTGCACCACCGACTCAGGCAAGCCATCGCGGTGGGCGCCGAGCTTCATCGAGTTGGAACGCGGCTCGACGATGGCAATTAAGCGCGCGCCGCCGATGCGTTTGCGCAGGCCGTCGAGGGTAGTGGCGATGGCTGTCGGGTGGTGAGCGAAGTCGTCGTAGATGGTCACGCCACGCACTTCGGCAACTTTCTCCATCCGTCGTTTGACGTTGATAAAGGCGCTCAGGGCGGCGATGCCCAGTTCCGGCAGCACGCCGACATGCCGCGCCGCCGCCAGGCAGACCAGCGCGTTGGCAACGTTGTGCTGGCCGGTCAGTTGCCACTCAACCACACCTTGAGCCACGCCGTCGAAGCGCACTTCGAAGCGCGAACCGTCGTCATGCAGCAGGCGCGCCTGCCACTGGCCACCCTCGCCGGTGGTTTGCACCGGGGTCCAGCAGCCCATCTCAATCACCCGCTGCAAGGCGGCTTCGCCCTGGGGATGAATGATCAGGCCGTCACCGGGAATGGTCCGTACCAGGTGGTGGAACTGCCGCTCGATGGCCGCCAGATCCGGGAAGATGTCCGCGTGGTCGAACTCCAGGTTATTCAGGATCGCGGTGCGCGGGCGGTAGTGGACGAATTTGCTGCGTTTGTCGAAGAAGGCGCTGTCGTACTCGTCGGCCTCGACCACGAAGAACGGCGTGCCGCCCAGGCGCGCGGAAATGCCGAAGTTCTGCGGCACACCACCAATCAGAAAGCCCGGACTCATGCCGGCATGCTCCAGCACCCAGGCCAGCATGCTGCTGGTGGTGGTCTTGCCATGGGTGCCGGCCACGGCCAGTACCCAGCGGCCCTGCAGCACATGGTCGGCCAGCCACTGCGGGCCGGAAACATAGGGCAGGCCCTGATTCAGCACATATTCCACCGCCGGATTACCGCGCGACAGGGCATTGCCGATCACCACCAAATCCGGCGCCGGATCGAGTTGGGCCGCATCGTAGCCCTGGGTCAGTTCAATGCCCTGGGCCTGCAACTGGGTGCTCATGGGCGGATAGACGTTGGCGTCGGAGCCAGTCACGCGGTGGCCCAGATCCTTGGCCAGCACGGCCAGCGAACCCATAAATGTGCCGCAGATACCGAGAATATGGATGTGCATGATTTACCTTGCAGCGTGGTCAGAACCTGTAAATAAGGCCGGATAAAAACAGGCCGCAGGTTAGCACAGCGCCCAGGGCCGTTCGCGCCAGAACATCCGCATCCGCAGCTTGACCCGCCCAACTAGCCGGGCCTGGCGAGTCCATGCTTGCGCAGCTTGCGGTACAGGGTGTTGCGGCTGAGCCCAAGCTGTTCGGCCGTGCGACTCATCTGCCAATGCTGCGCCTCCAGCTCCGCCAGGATGGCCTGGCGCTCGGCATCGCCCAACTGATCGGCTTTGTGCGTGGCCTGCGGGATGGCGGGAGGCGGCGCATGGCGAATCTCGACCGGCAATTCGGCCGAATGAATGACGCCGTGCTCGCACAGCGCACACAGGCTGCGCAGCACATTACGCAGTTGCCGCACGTTACCCGGCCAGGCATAAGCCAGCAGCGCCTCGCGGGCCGTCGCCGAAAGGCGCACGGCTTGCCCGCGGGCCTCCTCGGCGAGAAGAAAATCCAGCAACGCCGGCTTGTCGCTGCGCTCACGCAACGCCGGCAACTCGATCACCAGGCCATTGAGGCGATAGAACAGGTCCTGGCGAAACTCGCCGCTGGCCACCCGCGCCTGCAGATCACGGTGGCTGGCACTGATCACCCGCACGTCGATGGCCTGGGCTTGCCCCCCAATCGGCTCGACCCGTCGCTCTTCCAGCACCCGCAGCAAGCGGGTTTGCAGCAGCAGCGGCATATCGCCGATTTCATCGAGAAACAGGGTGCCGCCATCGGCCTGCTGCAGCTTGCCGTGCATGCCCTCCTTACGCGCGCCGGTAAAGCTGCCGCCGCGATAACCGAACAGTTCACTCTCAATCAGGCTCTCGGGGATCGCCGCACAGTTCAGCGCGACAAACGGCTTGCCACCACGCGAGCTGACCTGATGCAGGGCCTTGGCGAAGGCCTCCTTGCCGGTGCCGGTTGCGCCACCGATCAGCAGCGGCACATCACGCTCATAGACCCGCAGGGCGCGGCGAAAATCACTCTGCAATTGCCCATCCGCCAGGCACACCCCTGGGGTTGCCAAGCTCGCCGTTTGCGCCTGGGCACTGCGCCGCGGTTGGCCGCGCAACACGGCAAACAGCAACTGGCCGCGCTGGGTGTACAGCGGCCAACTGGCGCCGGGCTGGGCCGAGGCACGGCCGAGCAGATCATCCAGGCGACAATCAAACACCTCCACCAGGGTGCGCCCGAGCAACTGCTGGCGCGCCAGGCCAAGCAGGTTGATCGCGCTCTGATTCACCGCACTGACCCGGCCGTCGCCATCGAAGGCCAACAAGCCCTCGCTGAACTGACCGATGTATTCGGCCTGGGCGTGGAAGCGCAGCAGCCACTCAGTTTCATAGCTGCGCAAAAAGTGACAGCTCTCGATGGCCTTGGCCGACAGGTTGACCAGGGCCATGGTGTGGAACTGGCTCTGGCGCGAGACGTCATGCCGCGCCGAGGACACATCCAGCACCGCCAGCAACTCGCCATGGGGGTCGAACACCGGGCTGGCCGAACAGGTCAGGCCGGTATGCCGGCTGCGGAAGTGCTCATCCTGGTGAATGGTCAGCGGCTGACGCTCAACCAGGCAGGTGCCAATGCCGTTGGTGCCTTCGCAGGCCTCGCTCCAGTCGGCACCGAGCCACAGCCCGGCCTGCTCGAAGGCACGTTTTTGCGCCTGTTCGGTGACGCAGTTGAGGATCACCCCGCGCGCATCGGTGAGCAGCACGGCATGACCGGAACCGGCCAACTGGCGATGCAGGCTGTTCATCTCGTTGCTGGAAATCTCCAACACCTGTTGCAACTGCTCGCGCCGTTCCAGCATGCGTGCGTGCTCGATGACCGCCGGCGGCATGTTCTGCGCCGGGTCGAGGTGATGCTGTTGCAGGCAGCGCAGCCAGGAGCGCGCCACCGAGGAATCGCTGGCCGGGCCAGCCAGTTGGCCACGACCTTGGGCCACGGTCAGCACTTGCTGGGCGTGGCGGCTTGCCGAGTTGTGCATTGTTATTGTTCTCCGCGGTGGAGTTGCACCTGATGGTCGAGCATCTACCAGCCGCCCAGCCATTGCAAGACGGCCTGACCGAGCAGTCATCGCGCTGTATCGCGCCTGGTACAGAGTGTCACGCAGGCCGTATCAAGCGCGCTACAGCCCATGCAACACAGGCTTCAGGCCGGCCCAGCACGGCCGCTCTAGAGCGGGAATTAGCCTCTTCTGGCCCGGCCCTTGCTCTGTCTCTGCACACGCGCCGCAGCGCGCTCCACTGCCTCAGCAGAACACGCATAAAAACCAGGAGATCTTCAGCATGCGTTACGCCCACCCCGGTACACCAGGCGCCCTCGTATCCTTCAAATCCCGTTACGGCAACTACATCGGCGGCGAGTTTGTCGCGCCGCTCAAGGGCCAATATTTCACCAATACCTCGCCGGTCAACGGCCTGCCGATTGCCGAGTTCCCGCGCTCTGACGCCGCCGACATCGACAAGGCGCTGGACGCCGCCCATGCCGCCGCCGATGCCTGG
>DAITLT010000208.1:0-6291 GCA_036835505.1 Pseudomonas sp. | reverse complement strand
ACGGCCTGGCCCTGGGCGAAACCACGCCGGGGCCGCTGATCATGGTGGTGGCCTTTGTCGGCTTTGTTGGCGGCTACCTGCAGCCGATGTTCGGCCCGGAGCAGGTATTTATGGCCGGCGCCGTGGCGGCCACAGTGGTTACCTGGTTCACTTTTTTGCCGTCGTTCCTGTTTATTCTGGCCGGCGGCCCGCTGGTGGAATCGACCCATAACACGCTGAAATTCACCGCGCCCCTGACCGCCATCACCGCCGCCGTGGTGGGCGTGATCGTCAACCTGGCGCTGTTCTTCGGTTACCACGTGCTTTGGCCAAGCGGCTTTAGCGGCCACTTCGACCTGCCCTCGGCGCTGATCGCCCTGGCCGCCGCCGTGGCCCTGTTGCGCTACCAGCGCGGGGTGATGCAAGTGCTGCTGGGCTGCGCCCTGGCCGGTTTGTTGGTGCATGGGTTGCAGGCGGGCGTTTGAACTTAGCCTGGATCAGGCACTGATCCGCGCCCCGGTTTGTTGCGCAGGAGGGGCGCTTGCAGCGCAGGGCTGGCAAGCAAGTGCCACCCTGCGCGGCGGATCAATTATTTTGCGGCGTTCTGTGCATCTCCCGCGGCCACCACAACCGGTATGCTCGAATAGGTGCCGGCCCGCCAGGTCTTCAGTGTGATGGATGAACCAATGGCTGCCCTGCCCAGTTGCGCCATAAAATCCTCGTGGTCGGCGACCGGCTGGTCGTCGATAGCTATCACGACGTCCCAGGGCAGCATTCCCGCTTGCTGAGCCGAACTGCCGGGCAGGGTGGAGTCAACCACCACTCCGCTGGTTGGAAAAGAGCGAAGCTGCGCCAGTTGTGGGTCGAGGGTATGCAGGCCTATGCCGATTTTGCCCCATGGGAAATTGGCTCGCTGGCAGCCCTTGTCGCCCCATGCCTGGTTGGCTATTGCTTTACGGTTTGTCGCAACCTGCTGCCAGATCGGATCTCCGCTTGCCTCATAGGCAGGAATATTTCTAAGCGCCACTTCAATGTATGCGCATGACTTGTGGCGATAGCGCTCTGGCGTCTCCAGGCTTAGCGTCTTGCTTGCGTTCATGGCCAAACTGGCTGGCGATGAGGAGGGGATGTTGGGCGCAGGGCTTGATGCTGTGGCTGGTGCTGGGGCTGTTGTTTCCCCGTCGGAGCCGACCACCGCAGAGGCTACATAGGCACCCGCGGCCATCTCGGCAACGGGCCCTAACATCCCGACATCGGCGCCCATCATTGAGGCCGCAAGGGCTACACCACTCGCCGTGTTATCGCCGGCGCAGCCTGCCAAGCCAAGCAACGATGCGGCGAGGGCAAGACCAGAAGCGTATTTAATGGCGTCACTCATGCATCGATACTCTTTGTTAGCTCCGCGAACTCGCGCAATGGTATAGCGCCCGAACGTTGCTCTGCCAAGACTTTACCTGCGCGCCGCTAAACTTCCTGCAGCTGAGGGTAATGCCTCGGCGTATACACCCACTCCCCGCCGTCGGCACGGGCAAAGCGGCAGGTCTGGCTGGAGCCGATGATCACCAGGGTGCGCATATCGACCAGCTCCGGGCTGAGTTCGCCGAGGGTCAGGGTGCGCAGGCTTGCGCCGGGACGGCCGATGTCGCGGCCCAGCACCACCAGGGTTGCCGGGCTGCGTTGCTGGCGGACGATCGCCAGGGCGTTGCCCAGTTGCCAGGGGCGGGCCTTGGAGATCGGGTTGTAGAAGGCCATCACCAGATCGGCCGCGGCGGCGTGGGCCAGGCGCTTTTCGATAATCGACCAGGGCTTGAGGTTGTCCGACAGGGAGATCAGGCAGAAGTCGTGACCCAAGGGCGCGCCGGCTTGGGCGGCGGTGGCCAGGGCCGCGGAAACGCCGGGCACGATCTCTAGCTCGACCCGCTGCCACTCGACCTCGCTTGAACCATGCAAGGCTTCCAGCACGGCGGCGGCCATGGCGAACACGCCGGGATCGCCGGATGACACCACAACCACTCGCCGGCCGCTGGCGGCCAGTTCGAAGGCATGCCGGGCGCGCTGCAGTTCCTCGCGGTTATCGCTGCAATGGCGCACCTGCTCCGGGCGCAGCGGGCCGGCCATGTTGATATAGGTGGTGTAGCCAAGCAGGTCCTGGGCCTCGTCCAGCGCCTGGCGGGCGGCGGGCAGCATAAACTCGGCGGCACCGGGGCCGAGGCCGATCACGCTCAGGCGGCCGCGGGGGCGACCGAGTTGGCTGGGGTCGATCGGCGCCGCGGCCAGCAGCAGGCGCAGGTTGGCGTGCTGACTGTGCAGCGGCGGCAGCTGCTGAGCATCGTCGATAAAGCGCAGCGGCAATTTGAGCTGCGCGGCGGCGGCGTGCAGCTCGGCGTTGGCCATCAACTCGGGTGCGGCCAGCAGGCAGGCCAGGCTTTGCGTGGCCAGGTTGCTGGCCTGTAGCGCCTGTTGCAGTTCGCTGAGTAAGTCGGCGCTGCTGCGTTCGACCCATACGGCGACCTGTTGCGGGTGGATCAGCAGTTCATCGGCATTGACCGCGCGGCTGTGCGGGCTGATATGGATCACCCGCGCCGCATGACTATCCACCGGCAGCCTGGCCTCGGCCAGCCAGGGCGCGTCGCCCTCGATGCGCACGGCCTGACCGCCGAGCAAATCGCTGACAAAGCCCTTGCCTTGCTCAAGATCAGCCAGCACATAGCCGGCCGGCGGCTGCAGCAGGCAGGTGCCGAAGCGCAGTTCGCCGCTGGTGGTGATCGCCGCGCTGACCTGCAGGTGCGCAGCAATCTCCCGCGCCATGCGGTTGACCCCGGCCAGGCCGCCGAGCAGTGGCACCACGGCGCTGCCGTCTTCGGCCACGGCCAGCACCGGCGGCTCGCGGTCTTTCTCGCCGAGCACGGCGGCCAGGCTGCGAATCACGATGCCGGCGGCGCACAGCACGATCAATGGCGTGCCGCTGCGGTACAGGGCGCGCAGGTGATCGCCGAAGTCGGCATAACGGCGCTCAATGTCCGTCACTCGGCTGCCCAGGCCGTGGATGTCGGCCTGCGGATACAGCGCCTGGATACGCCGCGCGCAAGGCAGGGCGCAGGGGCCGAGGATGATGATGGCGGGAGCGGCGGTCATTATTGAGTCCTGTAGCCCGGATGCAATCCGGGGCGTGCGGTTTTCCCGGATTGCATCCGGGCTACGGTCTGTCACCCGCGCCATTTCTCGCCGGGAATCACGATCATTGAGAAGTACGGCGAGGACATCGACTCCACGTCAGCCAGCGGCACGATGCGTTGGTTGCCCATGGTGGCGCGCTCGACGTAGTGGGCGCGCTGGTCGATGCCTAACTCCTGCAGCACGCGGCGAACTTTCTCGACGTTGCGTCCCAGCTTCATGATCACGGCGGCTTCGGCGTTTTGCAGGCGTTGCTTGAGTTCGGCCTCGGGCAATACGCCGGAGAGCACGCTTAACGATTGGTTGCGGTACACCAGTGGGGTACCGAGCACCGCGGCGCAGCCGAGCATGGAGCACACACCGGGCACCACCTCCACGTCGTACTGGCCGGCCAAACGGTCGTGCAGGTACATATAGGAGCCGTAGAACAGCGGGTCGCCTTCGCAGATCACCGCCACATCGCGACCGGCGTCCAGTTCGGCGGCGATCTGCACCGCGCAGGTGTCGTAGAAATCGCTGATCACATCTTCATAGCTGAGCGGCGCGGCGAGTTTTTCCGTGGTCACCGGATAGACCAGTGGCAGGCGCTGCTGGGCGTCCGTCAGGTGCTGCTCGATGATGCCGAAGGCGTTGCCGCCATGGCCTTTGTTGGCTTTGGCCTTGGCCACGAAGTAACCGACCACGGCGGCCGATTGCAGCAGGCGCAGGGCCTTGAGGGTGATCAGTTCGGGGTCGCCGGGGCCGACGCCGAGGCCGAGGAGGCGGCCTTTGCTTGTGCTCATCACTCCACCTCCGTGGCCAGGGCGTTAACCGCCGCCACGGCCATGGCGCTGCCGCCGCGGCGGCCACGCACGATCACATAGGGCACGCCTCGGCTGTTGGCCGCCAGGGCGTCCTTGGATTCGGCGGCGCCGATAAAGCCCACCGGCATGCCGATGATCAGCGCCGGTTTGGGTGCGCCGGCGTCGAGCATTTCCAGCAGATAGAACAGCGCGGTGGGGGCGTTGCCGATCACCACCACACTGCCGTCCAGGTGCTCGCGCCAATGTTCCAGGGCGACGGCCGAGCGGGTGTTGCCCAGGGCGCGGGCCTGCTCAATTACGCCATCGTTGTGCAGGGTGCAGAGCACCGGGTTATTGGCGGCCAGGCGCGGGCGGGTGATGCCCTCGGCGACCATCCGCGCATCGCAGAGAATCGCCGCACCCCTGGCCAGGGCGGTGCGACCGGCGGCACCGGCGCCTTGAGAGAAGCGCAAATCCTGCAGCACATCGACCATGCCGCAGGCGTGGATAACCCGCACGGCGAGCTTTTCCAGATCTGCCGGAATCGCCGACAGATCAGCCTCGGCGCGGATGGTGGCAAACGACTGGCGGTAGATTTCCTGGCCGTCGCGAAGGTACTCAAGCATCGCGGTTTCCTGTTGCGCAGTGGGCGGCAAACCAGTCGCCGGCCGTTTCGATGGTCATGGCGCTGGCCAGCAATTGACCGAAACCGGCCGCCTCTGGGGTGCGTTGATAGAGCTGATAGTGCTCGGCGCTGCTGGCCAGCAGGGTAAAGGGGGCGACATGGGCGGCGGCGCAGGAGCGCGGGCAGGCGCTTAGATGCACCTGCGGGCGCGCACTGCTGGCGCGCAGGCGTTCGGCGAGCTGCAGCGCGTCGGCCTTGCTGTCGCTCAGGCCTTTGCGACAGCCCACGGAGCCGCTGCAGGCGATCAGATTGGCGAGGGGCTCGCGGGCATCGGTGAGCAGGTCCAGCTCGGTCAATGCCTGCAATACGGCGTCTGCAGCAGCAGTGGGGATATTCGGCAGCAGCAGGCCCTGCCAGGGTGTCAGGCGCAGGCTGGCATCGCCGTATTGCTCGGCCAGTTCGGCCAGGGCCAGCAGTTGCCTGGCGCTGATCCGCCCCAGGCGCGCCGCCGCGGCAACCATTTGCAGGCCCGCTTGGCGCTGGGCAATGCTGCCCATGGGGGCGCGGCAGGCCACCTCGGGGCGGCGCCACTGGCTGAGGGCCGAATCGTGGCGCAGGGCGAAGGGCTGGCGCGCCTGCAATTGCTGGATAAACGCGGCCACCGGCAAGCTGCCGAGCAATTGACGCATACGCGTTTGCGTGGGCCCGGCGAGTTGCAAAAAGGTGTTCAGCACGCCCTGCACCAGGGCCAGGCCATGCTCGACCGGCACCGCCGCCAGGGCCGGGTCGCCCGGTTTGCCGGCCAGGCCAAAGGCCAGCCATTGCGGGTTGCCGGGCAGGACGCTGAGCCACAGGTCATGGGGATGCTGGAGCATCGTCAAGGACTCGCCGCCATCCAGTTGCAGGGCAAACTTGGCCGATAGCCCATGCAGCTCGGGGCTGTTCTCCAGCAGGGCAAGGATCTGTCCGGCCAGCATTCGGGTATCGAGCAAGGCGCTGCGGTCGAGACCGGCGGCGGGGCTGAGCAGCAGGTTGCGCACATCATCGCCAGCCAGTTGGCGCGGGCCTAGGCCGGCATCCAGCAGGTGCGCGATCAAGCTGTTTTCGCAGCCGCGGCGCACCCCGCGAAGCTGCAGGTTGCTGCGATTGGTCAACTCCAGCACGCCGCTGGCGCAGCGCCCGGCGGCTTCGGCAATGGCGCGTGCCTGTTGGCTGCTGAGTTGCCCGCCGGCCAGTTTGACGCGGCAAATGCCGCCATCCAGGGCGGCGACGATGCGCAGCAAACCGGGGCAGGGCGAAGGGCGGGGGACGTAGTGCAACGCTGTAGCGGTGGATGGGTTCAAGTGGTCACCAAAAGCAAAGGGTGCGGCGACCAAACCCACGCCGCTCTGCCACGGCAGAACGGCGGCAATCGGTGATTGCCATAGCGACAACCACGGATCGCCAAGGCATCGGTACACCCCGCCCGATGATGGCACTCGCAACCGGCGTCGTCGGCAGGTCTCCTGGCTGACAGGTCAACATCGCCGTGCGGCCTTCCCGGTTGCCCAGTGGCGTGTTTGCACGGCGACTCGCTGCTTACAGTTGCGGGGGCAGCCACGGCTGACAACACTCGGTTGTTCCGTGTTCCCTCTTAGGGTCTGTTGCCGTTTCATTTGTGGCCACGCCGGAGCTGGTTTTTGCGCGAGGCAAGGCGCGAGGAGCGTGATTTGGTTATTCCAAATAAGCGAC
>DAITLT010000207.1:0-6303 GCA_036835505.1 Pseudomonas sp. | reverse complement strand
CGCTGCGAGCGAGGCTCCGGTAGCGCCAGTGGATGCTGGCGCGCTGCCGACCGCAGCGCTCGACGCCGGGTCAGGCCAAGCCGTTGTGCCGCTGGCCGAGATGCCGAGTGCCGAGGTGGCGCCGGCGGCTGACCTCACTGCGTCTCCCGCGTCTCCCGTGACGCGCGGCGAGACCGCGCCGACGCCGCCTGCGCCCCCTGTACCCAGTCCCGCCGCAGTGCCGGCCGCCGCGTTGGATAGCCTGCCCTTGCCTGCCGCGCTGCTCAGTGAAGACGCCGCCGTGGTCGCGGCGGAGCGCTTTGCTGGCGCGCCCGAGTACGCCCTGCCGGCGACCCCGGAGCCGGGTTACAGCGCCATCGCCGAACATGTGGAAGCCACCCTGGTGGGCTTGCTCGATGAGTTGCCAGTGCCCGAGCGTCATCGGCCCCAGGCCGACAGCCTGCGTGAGCGGATTATCGCCGGCCTGAATCTGTACGAGCTGGTGCCGGTGCTGGATGATTTCGCCGTGCTTATGCTGGCGGTGGCCGATCTTGGCCAGCGTGAGTTCGAGGGCTACCTCAAGCAACTGAATGAGCGCCTGGCAGCCTTCCAGAGCACCCTGCGCGATGCCCACGAAGGCTATGCCGACTCCATGAGCGCGGCTCAGGAGCTGGACAGCGAATTGCGCCAGCAAGTCGGCGGCCTGCACAGCAGCGTGCAGGAGGCGACCGACCTGAATAGCCTGAAAGAGGTGGTGGAGAGCCGCCTGGACGGCCTGCTCAGCACCATGGACCAGTACCAGCGCCAGCGTGGCGAGCTGGAGCATGCCCTGGGTGAGCGCCTGCAAACCCTGGTCGAACGGGTGGCGAGCATGGAGCAGGAAGCCAAGGGTTTTCGCGACCATATCGAAGAACAGCGGCAGAAGGCCCTTACCGACCCCCTCACGGGTCTGCCCAACCGGGCTGCCTGGGATGAGCGTTGTGAGCTGGAGGTGGCACGTTGGCAGCGCTATGGCGGCGAGCTGCTGATGGCCGTGCTGGACATCGACTTCTTCAAGCGCATCAACGACAACTATGGCCATCTGGCCGGCGACAAGGTGCTGAAGATCATCGCCACCGAGCTGGCCAAGCGCCTGCGCAAGACCGACTTTATCGCCCGCTTTGGCGGCGAGGAGTTTGTGCTGCTGATCCCCGGTACGCCACTGGAAGGCGCCCAGCAACTGCTGGAGACCCTGCGCACGGCGATCGAGAGCTGCCCGTTCCACTTCAAGGGCGAGCGGGTCACCATCACCCTGTCGGCCGGGGTCAGTGCCTTTGCTGCCGGCGAACGCGCCGAGCAGGTGTTCGAGCGCGCCGACCAGGCCCTGTACCGGGCCAAACGCAGTGGTCGCAACCGTATCGAAGTTGGCTAGCCGGCCGCCGTTCAACGGTCGGCTAACGCGTCAGGCCACGCTGGGCAGATAGGCCTGCCAGGTTTCCGGGATTTGCTCCAGGCGTGGGTAGTTGAGAGCCTTGAGCTGCAACTGACTGAGTAGAAACGGCGTATGCCGCAGGTGCAGCGGCACGTTGCGCAGCTCCGGCAACCAGAGGCTGACATAGGCCGCGTCCGGGTCGTACTGACGGGCCTGGCGCAGGGCATTGAATAGCCGGCCATGGCGCGGATCGCTGCCCACCCCTGCCAGGTAGGCCCAGTTGCCCCAGTTGCTGGCCGGGTCGTAATCGAGCAAGTGTTCCTCAAACCAGGCCGCGCCATGCCGCCAGTCCTGTTGCAGGTCGTTGACCAGATAACTGGCCACCACCTGGCGGCCGCGGTTGGACATAAACCCGGTGGCCGCCAGCTCGCGCATGCAGGCATCCACCAGCGGCATGCCGGTGCGCCCCTGGCACCACTGCGCGAAGCGCTCGTCCACCTGCTGCGGTGCGCGGGCGGTGGCCTTCAGCCCGGCGGCGCGGAACAGCGCACTGCCATGGCGCACCAGGGTCCAGCGGAAGAACTCGCGCCAGAGCAACTCCACCCACAGCCAATGGGTCGAGTCGTTGCGCCCGTATTGCGCCTCATGGCGGCGCAGTTCGGCCATGGTGCGGCGCGGCGACAGGCTGCCGTTGGCCAGCCAGGGTGAGAATTTTGACGAGTATTCGCTGCCGATCATGCCGTCGCGGGTGTCCTTGTAGTGGCGCACGTTCTGGCTGTCCCACAGGTAATCGCGCAGCCGCGCACTGGCTGCGGCCTCGCCGCCGGAAAAGGGAAAGGCACTGGCGGCGACGCTCAGCGGCTCGCCCAGACCCAACTGCGACAAGCTCGGCAAGGGCGTCAGCAAGGCCTCGCTGCCCTGCGGCAAATGGGGCAGGTAGTCGGGCGCAGGTTGCGGCTGAAACACCTGCAGGCCCTGCTCGACCAGGCTGCGGAACTGGCTAAATACCGCCGGCAGCTCGGCCACCGGGCAGGGCAGTTGATCCGCGCGCAGCAAGCCGTTGCCGGCCTGCTCCCACAGCGCCGTGCTGCCCAACTGGGCGCGCACCTGCTGCAGTTGCTGGCGCTCCTGGGGGGCGATTTCTTCCAGGGTCAGGACTTCCTGCAGGTTGAAGCGCGTGACCAATTGCGGGATCAGCTGCTCGGCGCGCCCCGGCAGCACCAGCAGATGCGAGCCGCGCTGGCGCAGGGCGCCGTCCAGCGCCGCCAGGCTTTCCAGGAGAAAACGCGCGCGGTGTACACCCAGGCCGCGGCTGCCCAGCGGCCCCGGCTGCAGTTGTGCCGGATCAAGGATAAACACTGGCAGCAAGGCATCGGCGCCGCGCGCCGCCTGCAGCGCCGGATGATCATCGAGGCGTAAATCCTGTTTGAACCAAAGCAATATGCGGCGCATGGCATTTATCCTCTGAATCCTTGGCGAACAGCGTCCCTGACTCTCACCATACGCCTTGCCCTGCAGCGGGCATGGCCGTTTGTCTAGAGCTTAGTGCCCTGCGTCCGATCGATTCGCGGCGGCGTGGCCGGCGGTGACGCTTTAACGACAGACGGCAACCTCGCCGCGCACTAAACTGCGCGCTTAGACGAGGAGTAACCCATGGATATTTTTGCCGTTGCGGTGCTGGTGTTTCTAGTCACCGACCCGTTTGGCAACACCGCCATCTACCTGGCAGCGCTGAAAAACGTGGCGCCCGAGCGGCGCCTGCGGGTGGCCGTGCGCGAACTGCTGTTCGCCCTGGTGCTGCTGATGTTGTTTCTCACCTTCGGCGAAGCCCTGCTCAGTGGTCTGGGCCTGTCGCGCGAATCCACGGCGATTGCCGGCGGCATCATCCTCTTCGTGATCGCCATGCGCCTGATCTTCCCCGGCCCCCAGGGCGTGCTCGGCGATTTGCCCGATGGCGAGCCGATGCTGGTGCCGCTGGCCACGCCGGCGCTGGCCGGGCCCTCGGCGCTGGCGGTACTGATGACCCTGCGCAACACCTTCACCGGCGAGCTGTGGGAGCTGTACCTGGGCGTATTCCTGGCCTGGGCGGCGACCGCTTTGATCCTCCTGCAGGCCACCGCCCTGCAGCGTTATCTCGGCTCGCGCGGGCTGATGGCCATCGAGCGCCTGACCGGCATGCTGCTGATCATGCTCAGCGTCGATATGCTGTTGGATAACCTGCAGAGCATCCTGCACATCGCGCCATGAAAGCCTTAGCGCTGGTCTTCAGCCTGTTGCTGCTGGGCGGTTGCGCTGGTGGTTTGCAAATCGACCGCCAGCATCCCTCGGCCAACCACGACAGTCGGGTGCAATGGGTGGTGGTGCATTACACCTCCACCGATGTGCAGCACTCGCTGGAGCTGCTGACTCGCGGCGGCGTCAGCAGCCATTACCTGATCGGCGAGGCGCCGGCGACCATCTACCAACTGGTGGACGAGAACCGCCGCGCCTGGCACGCCGGCGACAGCCAATGGCGCGGGCGTACCTGGCTGAACGCCAGCACCATCGGTATCGAACTGGTCAACCCAGGCTATGCCGACACCCCCGCCGGCCGCGTCTGGCAGCCCTACAGCGCGGCGCAGATCGACGCTTTGATCCTATTGCTCAAGGACATCGTGCAGCGCCATCACCTGCCCATCGACAGCATCATCGGCCACAGCGACATCGCCCCGCAGCGCAAGGTCGATCCGGGCCCGCTGTTCCCCTGGCGGCGCCTGGCCGACGCCGGCCTGATCCGCTGGCCGGATGCGGCGCAGGTGGCGCGCCAGCAAGCGCACTATGCGCAACAGTTACCCGCGTGGCGCTGGTTTCAGCAGCGTTTGGCGCGCCTGGGTTATGTCGTGGCGCAGGATGGCCAGGACACGCAAGCAACGCGCAATGTGCTGGCGGCGTTCCAGATGAAATACCGTCCGGCGCGTTTTGATGGTCAGGCCGATGCCGAGACGGCAGCCTTGCTGGCCTGCTTGACGATGGATTGAGCCACTGACGAGGGATTGCATATGGCAAGCCAGGGACTGCGATTGTTGAAGCGTTTTTATCGCCCGCAACCCGTGGGCTGGCTGTTTGCTCTGATCAGTGCCGCTGCGCTGCTGTGGGGCGCCTGGCAACTGGGTGGCTGGCAGGCGCGTGAGGCCGAACGCGGGGCCTTGCAGGCGTTGCATGAGCAGGCTTTTGAGCGCAGTCGGCACTTCTATGGCGAGCTGTTCAAGCATTTGCAGGCTCTAGAAGGCGTGTCCTTGCAGAGCTGCGGCGCAGCCCAGCACGAGCAACTGTACAACTTGCGCCGGCACCTGTTGTACGTGCGCGAGATCGGCTATCAGCCACCTGATGGGCCGGTCTGTGGCTCGGGCCGGCTGCCGACGCGCAGTGAACTGCAGCATTATCAGCACTGGAGTTTCGACAGCGTGAAGTTGTGGTGGTCGCCAGGCAGGCTGGAAGACCCCCAACTACCCTCGCTGGTAATGGGCCGTAACGGTTATCTGCTGGCCTCCAGCCTCACTTACCTGCGCGATCAACTGTCCATGCCGGCTGGCATTGAGGCGCTGGTGATTGGCCCCACAGGCGAGCAGGTGCTGGATTTTATCGGTGCCAGCATCAGCCCGACCGACGAACAGCGGCTCGCCATGGTGGCGCCGAACCGGCTACTGGTTGGTCAGCAACGGGTATATTTTACCGGTCCAGGCGATACCTACGGCATGCGCCTGCTGGTCAGTGCCGACATTACCCGTCTAGACAATTTACTTTGGCAATACCGACTGCTCTGGACCCTGGTGGCGTTGTTGCTGGCCGGCCTGCTCGGTCGCCTGGCCGCCTTGCAGTTGCGTCGCGACCAGTCCCTGGAACGTGCCCTGCACATGGCTCTGCGCCATGGTGAGTTGGAAGTCGACTACCAGCCGCTGGTCGACCTGCGCAGCCGTCGCTGCCTGGGCGCCGAGGCCTTGGTGCGTTGGCGCCGTGCCGATGGCCAGCGGGTGCGCCCGGATCTGTTTATCCCCCAGGCTGAAGACAGCGGGCAGATCTGCGCGATCACCTTGCGGGTCATCGAGTTGGTGCTCCGCGAGCAGGCGGAACTGCTCAAGCAGCACCCACACCTGTATATCTCGATCAACCTGGCGGCTGCCGACATCCGTGGTGGTGCCTTTGTTGCCCATGCCCAGCGCCTGCTGGCCGAACATGGGGTGCCCGCGCAGCAGTTGTTGTACGAGGTCACCGAGCGTGGCCTGGTCGATGTGCAACTGGCCAGCAGCCTGCTGCAGGCCCAGCGCGATAGCGGTCACCGGATCGCCATTGATGACTTCGGCACCGGCTATTCCAGCCTGTCCTACCTGCAGCAGTTGCCAGTGGATGTGCTGAAGATCGACAAGAGCTTCGTCGATACCTTGGGCTCCGAGGCGGCCAGCAGCCCGGTGGCCCCGCATATCATCCAGATGGCCCGCGAACTGGGCCTCAAGGTGATTGCCGAAGGTATCGAGCATGAGCAGCAGGCGCGCCTGCTGCTGGAACTTGGTGCCCATGTCGGCCAGGGCTGGTTGTTTGCCAAGGCGCTGGATGCGCCGAGCTTTCGTGCCTTTGTTGCCGAGCATGGTTGATAGGCATGGTTGAGGTGTTGCGCGGCGGTCGCCCTTTCGCCTGTCAGCTGGGTATCATCGCCGCCTGACGGAAGGGGTGAACGACGATGCTTAATGGCCTGTGGCTGGGATTTTTCGTGGTGGCGACGCTGGCCGCCGTGGCGCGCTGGCTGGGCGGTGACCCCGGCGTGTTCGCCGCCATGGTCGAAAGCCTGTTCGCCATGGCCAAGCTGTCGGTCGAGGTGATGGTGCTGCTGTTCGGCACCCTGACCCTGTGGCTGGGCTTTCTGCGCATCGCCGAGAAGG
>DAITLT010000206.1:2551-6348 GCA_036835505.1 Pseudomonas sp. | reverse complement strand
TCGATTACGCCATTCTGATGCGCGAGAATATCGGCGGGCCGGCGGTCAGCCTGCTCGGCACCCTGCTCTCGGCGCTGACCAGCTGGCTGTCGTTCGGCCTGCTGCTGATCAGCGACACTCCGGCGATCGCCAACTTCGGCCTGGCGATCAGCCTCGGTCTGCTGTTCTGCTTCCTCCTTGCGCCATGGGCGGGCACCCAACAGAGCGGTACAAGCCAGAGACACACTGCATGAACACTCCGAACCATTACCGTTCATTAATGAGGCATAAGCCGCGATGAAGTCTCTTGAAGTCGAAAAACGTCAGGTCGTAGTCATCGGGGCCGGTCCGTCCGGGGCGATTGCCGCAGCGCTGCTCAAGCGCAACGGCCATGACGTGCTGGTGCTCGAACGCCAGCGCTTCCCACGCTTCTCGATTGGCGAAAGCCTGCTGTCGCATTGCCTGGACTTCGTCGAAGAAGCCGGGATGCTCGACGCGGTGCGCGCGGCCGGCTTCCAGACCAAACATGGCGCGGCCTTCAGCTGGGGCGAGCGCTACACCGAGTTCGATTTCCGCGACACCTTCACCAAAGGTCAGGGGTCAACCTATCAGGTGCTGCGCGCCGACTTCGACAAGCTGCTGGCCGACCAGGCCGAATTGCAGGGCGTGGAAATCCGCTATGAAGAGGAAATCTTCGCCGTCGACTTCAGCGGCGCGCGCAGCGGCGACTGCCCACGCCTGAGCGTGCGCCGTTTGGCCGATGGCCACGAGTACCAAGTGCAATGCGCCTTCGTCCTCGATGGCAGTGGCTACGGCCGCGTGCTGCCGCGCCTGCTCGACCTCGACACGCCGTCGAACTTCCCGGTGCGCCAGGCGGTGTTTACCCACGTCGAAGACCGCAGCGAAGGCACCGGCTTTGACCGCGAGAAGATCCTGATCACCACCCACCCGACCCTGCGCGATGTGTGGTTCTGGACCATCCCGTTCAGCAACGGCCGCTGCTCGGTGGGTGTGGTGGCCGAGGTCGGCCGCTTTACGGGTCGCCCAGAGGATCTGGACGCCTGCCTCAAGCAATTTATCGAAGAGGCCCCCAGCCTGCACAAGATGCTGAAAAACGCCGTGTGGGACACCCCGGCGCGCACCATCGGCGGCTACTCGGCCAACGTCAAAACCCTGCACGGCCCGGGCTTTGCGCTGCTCGGCAACGCCGCGGAATTCCTCGACCCGGTGTTCAGCTCCGGGGTAACCATCGCCATGCGCTCGGCGAGCATGGCCGCAGGCACCCTGCACCGTCAGCTCAGCGGCGAGACGGTGGACTGGGAGCATGATTTTGCTATTCCACTCAAGCGCGGCGTCGACACCTTCCGCGTGTATGTCGAGGGCTGGTACGACGGCAGCTTCCAGGACGTGATTCATTTCGAGAGGGCCCAGCCGGAAATCCGCCGAATGATCAGCTCGATCCTCGCCGGCTACGCCTGGGATCAGAAAAACCCCTATGTCGCCGAACCGCGCCGCCGCCTGCGGGTACTCGCCGAACTTTGCGCCACTAGTTGATAAGGATATTTATGAGCAACCCGGCCGCCACTTACGTCGAGGAAACCCGCTTCGGTTTCTGGTTTCTGCAGAGCCATGTCTGGCAACACCATGTGCTGCGCGTGGCGATCAATGATCTGCGCGGTCTGTTCGCCGGCCCGCTGCCAGAGTCGCCGGTGCTGCTGGATGCTGGCTGCGGCCAGGGCAAGTCCTTCGGCCTGCTGGCCGAAGCCTTCAAACCGGCGCGGATGATCGGCCTGGATGCCGACCCGCACAGCCTCGACCGCTCGCGCGCCGAGGCCGAGTGTCTGGGTCTGGATGTGCAGCTGATTGCCAGCGACTGCGCGGCCATCGACCTGCCTGACGCCAGCGTTGACCTGCTGTTCTGCCACCAGACCTTCCATCATCTGGTCGAGCAGGAGCAGGCCCTGGCCGAATTCTGGCGTGTACTCAAACCGGGTGGTTACCTAATGTTCGCTGAATCCACCCAGTACTACATCGACACCTGGGTGATCCGCTGGCTGTTCCGCCACCCCATGCATGTGCAGAAAAGCGCCGAAGGCTATCTGGCTATGTTGCGCGGCCAGGGCTTCGCGTTCGCCGCCAGTAACATCTCTTACCCCTATCTGTGGTGGAGCCGTTCCAAGGACTTTGGCCTGCTGGAACGCTGGGGCCTGATGAAGCCCAAACCCGTTGGCCAGCGCAATGAAACCCTGGTCAATGTGGTGGCGCGCAAGCCGCTCGAGGCAAATTCTGTATGAAACGCATCGCCCTGCTCGGTCTCTGCCTGCTGCTGAGCGCCTGCGCCGCACGCACGCCGCTGCCGCTGAGCGCCCCAACCTTCGGCGCGCCACTGCCGGCCGCGCTGCGCGTAGAACGTCAGCAAGGCACGGATCAGCAGATCTGGTGGCTGGTGGTGCAGGCCGAACAATCGGCACTGCGCTGGTCGCTGTTCGATCCCCTTGGCATTCCCCTGGCGCGGCAACTGCTGGAAGATGGCAAGTGGCGCGCCGATGGCCTGCTGCCGCCCAATAGCGAAGCCCAGGAGCTGTTCGCCGCCCTGCTGTTCGCCCTCACCCCTCTAGACAAACTGCCCGCCAGCTACGCGCCGGGCACCTGGCAACAATTGGCCGACGGTCAGCGCCGGCTTAACCCGCACTGGCTGATCGACTACCGCGCGCCGCTGGATTTCACCCTGAGCCAGGGCCAGGTACTGAGTTACCGGGTCTATGCCCTCGCCGACGAAGAGATTCCCTGATGCCGGTCTACCTCAACGCACTGGGCCTTAACTGCGCCCTCGGCCAAGGCAAGCAGGCGGTAGCAAAGGCGCTGTTTGCCGGCGATAGCAACGGCATGCAAGCGCAAAGCGGCTGGGTGGCCGAGCGCGCGCTGACCGTCGGCGCAGTGCCCGGCAGCCTGCCGGAGTTGCCCGACTTGCCGGGTCATCCGCCCAGTCGCAATAACCAGCTGTTGCTGGCGGCCGCCCTGGAGATCGAGCCAGAGCTGCGCGCCGCCATCAGTCGTTTCGGCGCAGAGCGTATCGCCGTGGTGCTCGGCACCAGCACCTCGGGCATCGAGGAAGCCAGCCAGAGCCTCGCCACCTACCTCAATGAGGGCAAGTTGCCAGCGCATTATCACTATGCGCAACAGGAGCTGGCTGAACCGGCGAACTTCCTCAGTGACTGGCTGGGCCTGAGCGGGCCGTGCTTCAGCATTTCCACCGCCTGTACCTCGGGCGCGAGGGCGCTGTTAAGCGCGCAGCGCCTGCTGAACCTAGGTGTATGTGATGCGGTGATCTGTGGCGGCGTGGACAGCCTGTGTCGCCTGACCCTGAACGGCTTTTCCGCCCTGGAAGCGGTCTCAGTCGAGCGCTGCCAGCCGTTTTCCGTCAATCGCCATGGCATCAATATCGGCGAAGGTGCGGCACTGTTCTTAATGACTAAAGAAGCGCTGCCTGGCAGTGCGGCCCGGGGTGCCGTATCCCAGAGCGCCTTACCAATCGCCCTGCTTGGCGGCGGTGCCTGCTCCGACGCCCACCATATTTCCGCACCGCACCCCGAGGGCCTCGGTGCTCAGTCGGCCATGACCAAGGCCCTGGCGGCGGCCGGGATCAACGCTGATCAGGTCGACTATCTGAACCTGCATGGCACCGCCACTACCCATAACGACGCCATGGAAAGTCTGGCGGTACAGGCGATCTTCCCGCACGGGGTGCCCTGCTCATCGAGCAAACCCATGATCGGTCACACCCTGGGCGCGGCTGGCGCACTGGAAGCAGCCTTCTG
>DAITLT010000206.1:0-2541 GCA_036835505.1 Pseudomonas sp. | reverse complement strand
GCAGCAGTTGCTACCGCCGCACCTGTGGGACGGCCAGGCTGACCCGGCCTTGCCGGCACTGAATCTGGTACAGCCCGGTACGCAACTGAGCAGCAGTCGCCCACGCCGACTGATGAGCAACTCCTTCGCCTTTGGCGGTAACAATATCAGCCTGCTCTTGGGTGATGAGATGAGTGAAGAGCACGGCGAAATGCCAGGAGAACACCCATGAGCCAATGGCCAATCGCCGAACTGATCCCCCACGCCGCTGACATGATCCTGATCGACCAAGTGCAGCGCTTTGGCGACGAGGACATCGAAACCCAGCTGACCATCCGCAACGGCGGCCTGTTTAACCTGGAGGACGGCAGCCTGCCTGCCTGGGTCGGCATCGAGCTGATGGCGCAGAGCGTCGCCGCCTACGCAGGCTGCCAGGCGCGCCTGCGCGGCGAGCCGGTGGAGTTGGGCTTTCTCCTCGGCACGCGCAAATACGAGTGCAATGTCGAACGCTTCCCGGCCGGAGCCGAGCTGCATATCCATGCGAGCCGCTCGCTGCAGGATGACAACGGCATGGGCGTATTCGAATGCCAGCTGCGCGGTCCCGGCATCGAGGCCCTGGCCCGCCTTAACGTATTCCGTCCACCCCAGGTGGCCAGTTATCTTCAGGAAGAATTTGAGGGGTCCCAGTCATGAGCGAAACAGCGGCCATGCGCGAAACCATTCTGGTCACCGGTTCCAGCCGTGGCATCGGCCGGGCGATTGCCTTGCGTCTGGCCAAGAGCGGCTATGACATCGTGCTGCATTGCCGCGCCCGCCGCGAGGAAGCCGAAGTGGTGCAGGCGCAGATCATCGAGATGGGTCAGCAGGCGCGTATTACGGCGTGGTGTGCAATGCCGGCCTGACCCGCGACGGTGCCTTCCCGGCGCTGAGCGAGGAGGACTGGGACATCGTCATGCGCACCAATCTGGACGGTTTCTATAACGTGCTGCATCCGCTGACCATGCCCATGGTGCGGCGGCGCAAGGCCGGACGCATCGTCTGCATCACCTCGGTATCCGGGCTGATCGGCAACCGCGGCCAGGTCAATTACAGCGCCTCCAAGGCCGGTATCATAGGCGCGGCCAAGGCGTTGGCGATCGAACTGGGCAAGCGCAAGATCACGGTCAATTGCGTGGCACCGGGGCTGATCGATACCGAGATCCTCGATGCCGATGTGCCCATCGAGGAAATCCTCAAGATGGTCCCGGCGCAACGCATGGGCACCCCGGAAGAAGTGGCCGGCGCGGTGAATTTTCTGATGTCCGAGGAGGCGGCCTACATTACCCGTCAGGTCCTCGCAGTGAACGGTGGGTTGTGCTGATGAACGGGTGCAAACGGGTTGTGGTCACAGGTATGGCCGGCGTGACCTCGCTGGGCAGCGACTGGCCGAGCATAGCCACGGCCTTCAAGGCGGGCCGTAGCGGCATCCGCTATATGCACGAGTGGGACAGGTACAGCGAGCTGAATACCCGCCTGGGCGGCCCGGTGGATGACTTCGTGCAACCCAAGCACTGGAACCGCAAGCAGACCCGCAGCATGGGCCGGGTCTCCAAACTCGTGGTGTACGCTGCCGAACGTGCACTGGAACATGCCGGCCTGCTCGGCGACCCGTGCATTCAGGATGGCCGTATGGGCGTGGCCTGCGGTTCCTCCACCGGCAGCACCGACGAGATCAAGGCGTTCGGCAATATGCTGCTCAACTCGGTGGCCGATGGCCTCAACGCCAACTCCTATATCCGCATGATGCCGCACACCACGGCGGCCAATATCAGCATCTTCTTCGGCCTCAAGGGGCGCCTGATCCCCACCTCCAGCGCCTGCACCAGCGGCAGCCAGGGCATCGGCTATGCCTATGAGGCGATCAAGTTCGGCCGCCTGCCACTGATGCTGGCCGGCGGCGCCGAAGAGCTGTGCCCGACCGAGGCCATGGTGTTCGACGCGCTGTACGCCACCAGCCTGAAAAACGACGCCCCGCACAGCTCGCCGCGACCCTACGACAGCGGTCGCGACGGCCTGGTGATAGGCGAAGGCGCCGGCCTGCTGGTGCTGGAAGAGCTGGAACATGCGCAGGCAAGAGGCGCCACCATCTATGCCGAGATAGTCGGCTTCGGCTGCAACGCCGACGGCCAGCACGCCACCAAACCGGTGCAGGCGACCATGCGCGGGGCGATGGAATTGGCTCTGCAGGACGCCGGCTTGACGCCTGCGGCCATCGGCTACGTCAACGGTCACGGCACCGCCACCGACCAGGGCGATGTGGCGGAAAGCCTGGCCACCAGCGAACTGTTCGGCCCGCAGATGCCGATCAGCTCGCAGAAGAGCTTTCTCGGCCACACCCTGGGCGCCTGTGGCGCGCTGGAGTCCTGGTTCAGCATCGAGATGATGAACTCGGACAGCTATGTGCCGACGCTCAACCTGGAAGATATCGACCCGGCCTGCGGCGAGCTGGACTACCTGCGCGGCGAGTTCCGCAGCATGAACCATCAGCATGTGATGAATAACAATTTCGCCTTCGGCGGGGTC
>DAITLT010000205.1:5836-6359 GCA_036835505.1 Pseudomonas sp. | reverse complement strand
AATTCAGTCACTTATAAGTAGCTTGAGGCGGCTGGCGCAAAGCTTGCAATTGAGCTGGCAACACAACGACTGTGCCAATGGCGGTGCAGGGTTGACAGACAAAGACGTCGTGACCGGTGCAGGCAAGCTCGCCTGCGCTCCGGCCGCGGCGTTTTTTTTCGGCTCAACCCCGCGCCTGCCGAACAGGCGGTGCGCGGAGGAGGACGCAGATGCTGCTCAATCGTGTCACCGCCATTTCATCCGCTGCATCCCCTATTGCGCTGCCCATGGCCGCGCCGGCGCCCGCCGTTGCGCCCTTGGTCATCGTCGGCGCCGGCCCGGTGGGCGTGCGTTGCGCCCAGGAATTGCTGCGTCGTGGCTATCCCGGCCAGGTCCTGCTGTTCGGCGACGAGCCCTGGGCGCCCTATGACCGGGTGCGCCTGAGCGCCTTGCTGGCCGGCGAGGTCGACCTGGAAGGCATCACCACCCTGGGTCTGCGAGGCCAGTTGAGCAGTCATCTGGGTTGCCGGGTCAGCCATATCGA
>DAITLT010000205.1:0-5826 GCA_036835505.1 Pseudomonas sp. | reverse complement strand
GAGCCGCTGAGCAAGTATGTGGAAGATGCTCAGGGCCGGCGTTTCCACTATTCCCGGCTGGTTCTCGCCACCGGCTCGCGCGCGCATATCCCCGAGGTGCCAGGGGTCGATCTGGCCGGGGGCTTCGTCTTTCGCGATCTGGGCGACACCGTCGCCTTGCTCGCCCGCACCGCGCGCAGCCGCCACTGCGTGGTGGTCGGCGGCGGGTTGCTCGGTCTGGAAGCGGCGCGGGCAATGCAGCGCGGCAATACCCAGGTGACCCTGGTGCAGCAGGCGCCACGCTTGATGAACCGGCAACTGGACGAACCCGCTGCCGAGTTGTTGCTGCGTCAGGTTAGCGAGTTGGGCATCGAGGTGCTGCTGGGTGCCGGTCTGGGCGGCGTGCTCGGTGCCGGGCGGGTCAGTGGTGTGCGCCTGCGCGACGGCCGCGAATTGGCCTGCGATACGGTGCTGTTGGCAACCGGCATTCGGCCCAATATCGAACTGGCGCTGGCGGCCCAATTGCGGGTCGGCCACGGCATTGTGGTCGACGATGAACTGTCGACCTCCCACGCTGACATCCATGCCATCGGCGAATGCGCCGAGCACCGTGGCCTGACTTACGGTCTGGTCGCGCCGGGCTTCGAACAGGCTGCGGTGCTGGCTGCGCGGCTGACCGGCGAAACGGCGCATTACCGTGGCTCGTTGCAGGCGACCCAGCTCAAGGTGGCCGGCTTGCCGGTGTTCAGCGCCGGCGAAGTGGTCGAGCCGCTTAAGCGCATCAACCAGCGCGAATACAGTTACAACGACCCGCAGCAGGGCGGCTACCGCAAGCTGCTGGTGCACCGCGGCCGCCTGCTCGGCGCCTTGGCGGTGGGCGAGTGTGCGGAGAGCCGGCGCTGGCTGGATGCCCTGCAACAGGGGCGGCGCATCGGCCCGTTGATGCTCTGGCGCTTTCGCCGCGAGGGCCGCTTGTGGCCGGCGGCCAGCGAGCAGGTCGCGCAGTGGTCGACGAACACCGTGGTTTGCCAGTGCATGGGCGTCCAACGCGGCCAGCTCAGCGCCTGCATCGCCGCCGGCGCCACGGATATCGCGACGCTCGGGCAGCAATGCGGCGCCGGCACCGTCTGCGGCGGCTGCAAACCCTTGCTGCAGAACCTCTTGGGCGACAGTGCGCCGCGCCAGGCCGAGCGCGGTGCCGCGGGGCTGGCGCTGGGCGGTGGCCTGGCTGTGGCCGCAGCGCTGGCTTTAACCCAGCTGCCGGCCCTGGCCGTACCGACTTCGGTGCTGCAGGCGGGATTCAGTTGGCTGTGGCAGGACGGCTTCTGGCGTCAGGTCAGCGGCTTCTCGCTGCTCGGTCTGGCCCTGCTTGGCCTGCTGATGTCACTGCGCAAACGCCTGCCGAAATTGCCCCTCGGCGCCTTCGCCAACTGGCGTCTGCTGCATGTGGCCCTCGGCGTGCTGGCCCTGGCGCTGTTGGTGCTGCACACCGGCTTGGACGACGGACAGAACCTCAATCGCTGGCTGCTATTCGATTTCCTTCTGCTGCTTGGCGTTGGCGGCCTGGCGTCGGCTTTGCTCGCGGTCGAACACAAATTACCGCCGGCCCTGGCCCGGCGCGCTCGGCAGCTGTTGCTGTGGGGTCACATTGTCGCGGTCTGGCCATGGCCGGCGCTGCTCGGCGTGCATGTGCTGTCGGTTTATTACTTTTAAGGACGGGCGATGAAGTACGCAATCTGGGCGCTTTGGTTGTCGACCTTGCTGGCTGTGGCCGGTTGGTACGGCTATCGCCTGTATGCCGGCGAAGAATTGCAGGTGTTCAATCCGGGGCCGTTATCGGCGGGCCATCATCAACTGGAGCAGGCTTGCGGCGCCTGTCATGTCAGCCCAATGGGCGGCGGTGAGGTGCTGCAGAAGGCCTGCGTCAATTGCCACGGTGACGAACTGAAAGCCGCCCGTGACGCCCACCCACAAAGCAAATTCACCGACCCGCGCAACGCCGACCGCCTGGCCCATCTGGACGCGCGCTACTGCCTGGCCTGCCATGTCGAGCATGCGCCCGAGCGCACCTGGCCGATGACCGTGACCCAGCCCGACGACTTCTGCGTGCATTGCCATGCCGATATCGCCGAGGATCGCCCCAGCCATCAGGACATGGCGTTTGATACTTGCGCCAGCGCCGGCTGTCACAACTACCACGACAACCGCGCGCTCTACGAAGACTTCCTGGTCAAGGGTGCCGACCAGCCGCTGCTGCTAGAAATCGCCCGCATCGCCGCGCCAGCGCCGTTGGCGGACAAGCATCCGGATTGGCAGAAGCCGGCCGAGGTGCCGCAGCCCGATGCGCCGAGCGAGCGGCTGAATGCCGAAGCGGTCGCCGGCTGGCTGGCCAGCGACCATGCCGAGGTCGGGGTCAATTGCAGCGGCTGCCATCAACCCCAAGGCGTCGCCTGGCAAGCCAAGCCGGAGTTGGGTACCTGTCAGAGATGTCATGCCGGTGAGGCTCAGGGCTTTTTTGCCGGCAAGCACGGTATGCGCCTGAATCCCGATCTACTGGTCAAATTGACGCCGATGCGCCCGGAGCCGGGCTTGCTGGCGTTTACCGCCGAGAGCGCCGGGCATGAACTGAGCTGCAGCAGCTGCCATGGCGCGCACAAAGTCGACTTGGTGGCGGCGGCGGTCGAGGCCTGCCTCGGCTGCCATGCCGACCAGCACTCGCTGGCTTATCAAGATTCGCCGCACCAGCGGCTCTGGCAAGCCGAACAGCGCGGCGAGCTGCCGCCGGGCAGCGGGGTGAGTTGCGCCAGTTGCCATCTGCCGCGCGAGACCGCCGAGGTGCACGGCCGGGAGCGCCGTCTGGTGCAGCACAACCAGAACGCCAACCTGCGTCCCAACGAAAAAATGCTGCGCGGCGTCTGCCTCGACTGTCACGGGCTGCCCTTCGCCCTCGATGCCCTGGCCGACCCGCTGCTGCTGCAGAACAACTTCCGAGGCGCGCCTGCGCAACATGTCCCCAGTGTGGACATGGCGCTGGAGCGTGCCCGGCGATGAGTAGCACCGCTGACCTCTGCCAACCTAAAAAACCTGATAGGGAGAACACCATGCACACGACTCTACGACCCTTGCTCGCCGTCGCCGTTACCGCCGGCCTGCTGACTATCACCGGTTGCCAGGAAAGCAAACCGAGCGGCTTCAGCCCGCAGCAACTCACCGACATGTTGCACCTGGTGATGGAATCCGATCGCGCCGTCTACACCAAGCAGGTGGTCAATCGCCTGAAGGACGAGGGTGTGATCAAGCCCAGCGAACACTTTATCGACGACAAGGCCCTGCCGTTGCCGGCGCAGATGTTCCGCTTCGGCGCCGAAGCGGTGGCGGCCAAGACCGACGCCTTCAGCTATTCGCTGCAGTCGCTGTGGCCGATCAACAAGCAGAACGCGCCGCGCACCGAGGCCGAGAAGATTGGCCTGCAGTTCATCATCGATAACCCGGGGCAGAACTACTACACCGAGGAAAAACTCGGCGAGCAGAGCTACTTCACCGCCGTCTACCCCGACGCCGCCGTGGCGCCGGTGTGCGCCTCCTGCCACAACGAACACAAAGACAGCCCGCGTACCGACTTCAAGCTCGGCGACGTGTTGGGCGGGGTGGTGATCCGTGTCCCGCTGGGCGGTTAGTGCGGGGCTGGTCGGCAGCCTGCTGCTGGCCGGTTGTGGCGAGAGCCCGGAGCAGGCCGAGCTGAAACTCGGCCAGCAGATATGGCAGGGCACCTGCAAGGTCTGCCACCTCAACGGCCTCGGCGGTGCGCCGGCCAAGGGCAATCGTAAGGCCTGGGCGCCGCGCATCGAGCAGGGCCTGGAGGTGCTGATCGGCCATGCGCTGAATGGCTTCGAGGGTGCCGAGGGCAGCATGCCGGCGCGCGGTGGCAACGTCGCGCTGAGCGATCGGCAGGTGGCCGCGGCGGTGAAATATATGGTGTCGCAGAGCCGCTAGAGCGCTGCCACCACAACTTGAGAGGATCTAACTATGACCCCGAAACAGATCGAGCTGGTGCAAGGCAGCTTCGCCCAGGTGGCACCGATTGCCGACGAGGCCGCGGCGCTGTTCTACCACAACCTGTTCACCGCCGACCCGAGCCTCAAGCCCTTGTTCAAGGGCGATATGCTGGCCCAGGGCAAGAAGCTGATGCAGATGATCGGCGTGGCCGTGGGCAAGCTGAACGAGCTGGAGGTGCTGGTGCCGGTACTGCAGCGCCTCGGCGCAGGCCATGTCGACTACGGCGTGGAAGACAGCCACTACGCCACCGTCGGCGCGGCCTTGCTGAAAACCCTCGGCCAGGGCCTGGGCGATGCCTTTACCGAGGAAGTGGAGCAGGCCTGGACCAGCGCGTATGGGCTGATGGCCAACACCATGATCGCCGCGGCGAACAAGACCACCGCTTGAGAAGCGCCGGGGCGCCGCCCGGCGTCCCGGTTATGTCGGTTGGCTGCGCGTCGCCCACCGCGCGCCTGGCGCTTGCAGCTTGCGGGGCGACGTTTAAGATGGTCGCCCCATCACCCTGCTGAGCCCGCTCCATGCGCCCCCTAGTCGCCACCATCGATCTGTCCGCCATTCGTCACAACTACTCCGTGGCCAAACGCTGCGCGCCCGGTCGCCAGGCCTTTGCGGTGGTCAAGGCGAATGCCTACGGGCATGGCCTGGGCGAGGTGGTGACGGCGCTGAGCGAGGTGGCCGATGGTTTCGCCGTGGCCAGCCTGGAGGAGGCCACCGAGGTGCGTGCGCTGCAGGGTGAGGCGCGGATTCTATTGCTCGAAGGTTGTTTCGAGGCGGCCGAATACCAGTTGGCCGCGCAACTCGGCCTGGACCTGGTGCTGCACAGCGAGCAGCAGGCCGCGCAGTTGCTCGCCGCCAGCCTCAGCCGGCCGCTGAATATCTGGCTGAAGCTGGACAGCGGCATGCACCGTCTGGGCCTCGGGGAGGCGGCGGTGCGCGCCTGCTACAGCCGTTTGCAGGGCGCGGGGCAAGTCGCCGAAGTGAACCTGATAAGCCATTTCGCCTGCGCCGACGAGCGCGGCCATGAGCTGACCGAGCAGCAACTGGAAACCTTCCTCGATCTGCTCGACCTGGGCTTCGCTCAGCGCTCGTTGGCCAACTCGGCGGCTATCCTGACCATCCCCGCGGCCCATATGGATTGGCTACGGCCGGGCATCATGCTCTACGGCGCCACGCCGTTCGCCGAGCTGAGCGCCGCGGAGCTGGGTCTCGTACCGGCCATGACCCTGAGCGCGCAGCTGATCGCGATTCGCCAGGTGGCGGTCGATGACAGTGTGGGCTATGGCGCCGCTTGGCGGGCCGAGCGGCCGTCGCGGATCGGCACGGTCAGCTGCGGTTATGCCGACGGCTATCCGCGTCATGCGCCGAGCGGCACACCGCTGCTGGTGCGCGGCCAGCGCGTGGCGCTGGTCGGGCGGGTTTCCATGGATATGCTGACGGTGGATCTGACCGATCTGCCGGCCGCGCAGGTCGGCGACGAGGTGCAGTTGTGGGGCGCGCAATTACCGGTGGATGAGGTGGCCCAGGCGGCCGGCACCATCGGTTACGAGCTGCTGACCAAGGTGACCCGGCGCGTGCCGCGGCGTTATCGCAATGCCTGAGTGAGCGCTTGTGAAAAAACGCTCGCCTACTGCGATCGCCTCCAGACGCACGCTACGGTGTTGCGCTGCGATCGCCTGCAGACGCTCCCGCGACGGCGCTCGATATTTCCACGGCCTTTGAATACTAGAGGCCGCTGTTGACCTTGATCACGTCCAGTTGCAGGCGTTCACTGTCGCTCAGTTCGCCTTCGTC
>DAITLT010000204.1:0-6359 GCA_036835505.1 Pseudomonas sp. | reverse complement strand
TCCACCGCCCCATGGGCCAGGCCCTGCCGCCCAGCGCCGTGGTGCCGGTGGTCGATCTGTCGGCGCGTTTCGGCCGCCACAACGCCGAGGTGACCCGGCGCAGCTGTATCGTCATCATCGAAGCCAATGGCCAGGGCGACACCCAGGATATTGGCCTGCTGGTGGATGCGGTATCGGCGGTCCTGGAAATTGCCCACAGCGAGATCGAGCCCGCGCCCAGCTTCGGCGCCAAGGTGCGCGCCGACTTTATCAGCGGCATGGCCAAGGTGAACGGCACGTTTGTGATTGTCCTGGATGTCGAGCGGGTGCTCTCGGTCGACGAGATGAGCATGCTCTGCGCGGCAAATACCTCGCAGGCGCCAGCCGCTACCGGCTAGCAAGCCGAGCTGCAAACCAGATGCCGACCGGCAAGGATGTCTGTGATGCATGGCACAGCACTCAACGATGGTGAGTTTCGCCAATTCCAGACCTGGCTGTACCGCATCGCCGGTATCAACCTCAGCCCGGCCAAGAAGGCGCTGGTGGCCGGGCGCCTGGGCAAGCGCCTGAAGCACCATCAACTGGACAGCTACGGCGAGTATTTCCAGCTGATCATGGGCCATGACGCCGCCAACGAGCTGCAGGTGGCCCTCGACCTGCTGACCACCAATGAAACCTACTTTTTCCGCGAGCCCAAGCATTTTGCTTTCCTGCGCGAGCAGGTGCTGCCCAAGGTTGCCGCGGGCAAACCCCTGCGCCTGTGGAGCGCCGCCTGCTCCTCAGGCGAAGAGCCCTACAGCCTGGCCATGACCCTGGCCGAGAGTCTGGGCAACAGCCCCTGGGAAATCCTCGCCTCGGACATCAGCAGCCAAGTGCTGGCCCAGGCCCGCACCGGGCATTATCCGCTGGCCCGCGCACGGGGCATTGCCCAGCCCTTGCTGGTCAAGTATTGCTTGAAAGGCACCGGCCGCCAGGAAGGCACCTTTCTGATCGAGCGCAGCCTGCGCGAGCGCCTGCATTTCATGCAAATCAACCTCAACCAGGCGCTGCCCAATGTCGGTGAATTCGAGGTGATCTTCCTGCGTAACGTGATGATCTACTTCGATCAGCCGACCAAGCAGCAAGTGCTGGCACGCCTGCTGCCACGCCTCAAGCCAGGCGGCTATTTCATCGTCAGCCATTCGGAAAGCCTGAATGGCATCAGCGACGCCCTGCAACTGATCAGCCCATCGATCTACCGCAAGCCATGAAAGCCCCTTTAACCAATATCGACATTGTTCTGCAGCCTGGCGAGTTCTATTTCGGCGCCACCGCCGGCTGCGTGCAGACCCTGCTCGGCTCGTGCGTGGCCATTACCCTGTGGCATCCAAGCCGCCAACTCGGCGGCATGTGCCATTACATGCTGCCCAGCCGACACAAGCCCAGCAGCCAGCTGGATGGCAAATACGCCGAAGACGCCATGCAGTTGTTCCTGCGCGAAGCGGCACGCCACAACACGCAGCTGCAGGAGTATCAGGTCAAGCTGTTCGGCGGCGGCAATATGTTTCCCGATTACCGATGCAAACCGGCGAGCGGCAACATCGCCGAGCACAATGTGGCTGCCGCACGCCGCCTGGTGGCGCGGCATCGCTTGCAGTTAACGGCGGAAGATCTGGGCTGCAACGGGCACCGCAATGTGATTTTTGATATTCGCAGCGGCGATGTCTGGGTTCGCCACCAGCGCTTGACCGGGAGTTGAAAGCGCCATGAAGAAAATCAAGGTGTTATTGGTGGATGACTCTGCCGTGGTGCGCCAGGTTGTTCTCGCCCTACTGGAGCGCGAGCCGGACATTCAGGTCATAGGCGCGGCCTCTGACCCGCTCTTTGCCATGGACAAGATGGCCAAGGAATGGCCCGACGTAATAGTCCTGGACGTGGAAATGCCGCGCATGGACGGCATTACCTTTTTACGCAAAATCATGGCCGAGCGCCCGACGCCGGTGGTGATCTGCTCCTCGCTGACCGAAAGAGGCGCAGAAACCACCCTGCAGGCGCTTGCCGCCGGCGCGGTGGAGATCATTACCAAGCCCAAGGTCGGCCTGAAGAGCTTCCTCCAGGACTCCGCCGCCGAGCTGGTCGGCGCCGTCAGGGCCGCCGCCCAGGCTAATCTGCGCCAATTACTGAAAAGCCCACTCATGGCACCTGCGGTACCGGTCAAGTTGCAGGCCGATGCCATTCTGCCGGCCACCGGCGGCCAAGCCATGGCGCAAACCACCGAGCGGATTGTCGCCATCGGCACCTCCACCGGTGGCACACAAGCGCTGGAGTCGATACTGACGGTGTTGCCGCGAGTCTGCCCAGGCATCGTGATCGTCCAGCATATGCCGGAAAAGTTCACCGCCTCCTTTGCCGAACGCCTGAATGGCCTGGCGCAGATAGAAGTGCGCGAGGCCAGGAACAATGACCGGGTGATTCCCGGCCTCGCCCTCATCGCTCCCGGCGGCAAGCATATGTTGCTCAAGCGCAGCGGCGCCTACTACCACGTCGAGGTGGTCAACGGCCCGCAGGTCAACCGCCATCGCCCCTCGGTGGATGTGTTGTTTCGCTCGGTAGCCCGCTTCGCCGGTAGAAACGCCACCGGCATCATCATGACCGGCATGGGCGATGACGGCGCGCGCGGTCTGAAAGAACTGCATGACAGCGGAGCACGCACCTATGCCCAGGATGAGGCCAGTTGCGTGGTCTTCGGCATGCCCAAGGAGGCCATCAAGCTGGGTGGAGTGGATCAGGTGATCAGCCTGGGAGCGATTCCCGGCGTGATTCTCGGCTGAGTTACGCGGGGTTTATAGCTTCTTGCGAATCCAGTAGCGGTAGCAGTCCGCCTCGGTCTGCTGCGCAACCAGTTCGTGGCCGAGAAACAGGCAGAACTTGGGGATGTCGCGCTGGGTCGACGGGTCGCTGGCAATCACTTCCAGCAACCCGCCCGGCGCCAGGTCGCGCACCTTGTTGTGCAACATCATCACCGGCTCGGGACAGAACAGTCCGGTGGCATCCAGGGTGGCATCAGCGATCAGCGACATGGTCGAACTCCATAAACAGGCCGGCATTGTCGCCGATCGGCGCTCGCCGGTCATCCCGGCTACAAACGGCGCAGATGGCAGGTGACTTCCTCACGGTCGTGGTAGAGCTGCTTGCAGGCAATCGATACACGAATGCCACGCGCGCTAAAGCCTGCAGCAATCCGCTCGAGCAGGCGTTTGACCTCGGCATAGCGCTGTTTCATCGGCAACTTCAGGTTGACCACCGCCTCGCGGCACAAGCCCTCGCCCAGCCAGGTTTCCAGCAATGCAGCGCTGCGCGCAGGCTTCTCGACGATGTCACAAACCATCCAGTCCACCGTCTTGCGCGGTTTGAAGGTGAAACCGTCGGTCTGCAAGTGTTCGACCAGGCCGCTGTCCATCAGGCTTTCGGCCATCGGCCCGTTGTCGATGGCGAGCACCTGCATATGCCGATTGACCAGTTGCCAGGTCCAGCCACCGGGCGCGGCGCCCAGATCGACCGCGCTCATGCCGGCGGCCAGGCGCGTGTCCCACTGCGCGCGGGGGATGAACTGATGCCAGGCCTCCTCCAGCTTGAGGGTCGAGCGACTCGGCGCCTCACGGGGGAACTTCAGGCGCGGGATGCCCATGGGCCAGTGCGCCGAGTTATTCGGCTCGGCCAGGCCGAGAAACACCTCACGGCCACTTTTAAAGGTCAGCAGCAAACGCGGCAGGCTGGTGTCATCCAGCAATCGCCCGGCCTTGCTTAGGGCCTTGCGCAGCGGCGCCTCGAACTTCTTGCAGAAGTTCGACAGTTCCTTGCCCTCATTGCTGTCCAGCACTTCCAGCCACAGGCTGCCGCACACCGGGTAGTCGTTCAGGTGCGCCAGCAAGACACTGATGCGGTCCGTTTCCGGCAGCGCCACAAACTCGCCGCGCGCCCACTGACGCGGGAAAATCAGGCTGCTAAACGGCACGCCCATCAGCGTCTGCGCGCCCCCCGGCGCCGTGCAAACAAACTCGGCGCAAGCACTCCCGGCCTTACCCTTGGCATAACCGGCAACCCCCAATCGGGCGGCCTGCTCCGACAGTTCGGCGCACACCTCGCCCTCAAATCCAGGGCGGCAATGCAACAACAACGTATTCATGGCGTTCTCCTCAAGGCGGCATGATAACGGAGTTGTTGCCCAGCGTTACGCCGATCACCCGTCCGCCATGCGCGCTATTTCAGGCCGGCCAGAAACCCGGCAATCGCGTCGGCGGCCTGGGCCAGCGCCTGCTCATGGCTATAGCCCGAGGCGCGCAAAGGCTTGAGATCATGGTCCGCACCCGCCAGCCAGTGCAGCTGGATGCTGCTCGCCAGCGAATAACCGGCCACCGTCCGACGATCACCCAGAGCGTCGCGCTCGCCCTGAACAATCAGGCAGGGCGTGCGCAACTGCGCCAGATGGGCCACCCGTGGTTTATCCGCCCGGCCGCGCGGATAAAACGGATAACCGAGGCAAACCAGGCCATCGGCTTGCACCTCATCGGCCAGCAGGCTGGCCATGCGCCCGCCCATCGACTTGCCGCCCAGCAGCAGCGGCCCCGTGACTGTCTGTCGCACCTGGCGGTACAGCTGCCGCCATTCTTCGAGCAATTGTGCCTGTGGATTGGGGGGGCGTTTGCCAGCACCAGCGCGGCGCAATGCCATATAGGCAAACTCAAAGCGCAGCACCGCAATCCCGCGCCCGGCAAGGTTTTCCGCCATTTGTTGGAGGAACGGACTGTCCATTGGCGCACCGGCCCCGTGGGCCAGAATCAGGCAGCCCTGGGCCACCCCGCAAGGCCTGTTCCACAGCCACGGGGCATGCCCCTGCAGACTCTGTGGATATTGATCCTTATCAATATCGCTACTTTGGGGTTTGCTCATGCTTGATTCGCTTTTTAGAAAAATCTGCCAATAACCGTGGATGGAAGCCCCCTAGATGAACAGAATCAGGAGCACCGCAACCCCTACCGCCTACAACTACAAGGTGGTTCGCCAATTCGCCATTATGACGGTGATTTGGGGAATCGTCGGCATGGGACTCGGCGTATTCATCGCCGCACAACTGGCCTGGCCGGACCTTAACTTCAACCTTCCATGGACCAGCTTCGGCCGCTTGCGCCCGCTGCACACCAACGCGGTGATCTTCGCCTTTGGCGGCTGCGCACTGTTCGCCTGCTCGTATTACTCGGTGCAGCGCACCTGCCAGACGCGGCTGTTTGCCGGCAAGCTGGCGGCCTTTACCTTCTGGGGCTGGCAACTGGTGATAGTGCTTGCGGCGATTAGCTTGCCGTTGGGCCTGACCAGTTCCAAGGAATACGCCGAGCTGGAATGGCCGATCGACATCCTGATCACCATTGTCTGGGTCAGTTACGCGATCGTGTTCTTCGGCACCGTGATGCAGCGCACCACCAAGCACATTTACGTCGGCAACTGGTTCTTTGGCGCGTTCATCATCACCGTGGCGCTGCTGCATGTGGTCAACAACCTGGAGCTGCCGGTCACCCTGGGCAAATCCTACTCGCTGTACGCAGGCGCCACCGATGCCATGGTGCAGTGGTGGTACGGGCATAACGCGGTGGGTTTCTTCCTGACTGCGGGCTTTCTCGGCATGATGTATTACTTCGTGCCCAAGCAGGCCGGGCGGCCGGTGTATTCCTATCGCCTGTCAATCGTCCACTTCTGGGCGCTGATCGCCGTGTACATCTGGGCCGGCCCCCACCACCTGCACTACACCGCGCTGCCGGACTGGGCACAAAGCCTCGGCATGGTGATGTCGCTGATTCTCCTGGCCCCCAGCTGGGGCGGCATGATCAACGGCATGATGACCCTCTCGGGCGCCTGGCATAAGTTGCGCAGCGACCCGATCCTGCGCTTTCTGGTGGTGTCCCTGGCGTTCTACGGCATGTCCACCTTCGAAGGCCCGATGATGGCGATCAAGACCGTCAACGCCCTGTCCCACTACACCGACTGGACCATCGGCCACGTTCATGCCGGCGCCCTGGGCTGGGTGGCCATGGTCTCGATCGGGGCGCTGTATCACCTGATCCCGCAACTCTTCGGCCGTCAGCAGATGCACAGCGTCGGCCTGATCAACGCGCACTTCTGGCTGGCCACCATCGGCACCGTGCTGTACATCGCCTCGATGTGGGTCAACGGCATCGCCCAGGGCCTGATGTGGCGCGCGATCAACGAGGACGGCACCCTCACCTACTCCTTCGTCGAAGCCTTGGAAGCCAGCCATCCCGGCATGGTGGTGCGGGTCATCGGCGGGACGATTTTCTTCACCGGCATGCTGCTGATGGCCTACAACACCTGGCGCACCGTGCAGGCGG
>DAITLT010000203.1:0-6380 GCA_036835505.1 Pseudomonas sp. | reverse complement strand
ATCACCCAGGCGCTCAAGGATGGCCAGCAGCAACTGGGCATCAGCCATGGCCTGATCCTCAGTTTCCTCCGTCACCTCAGCGAAGAAGCGGCGTTCGATACCCTCGAACAGGCCATGCCGTTTCGCGATTCATTTATTGCCGTGGGCCTGGACAGCTCGGAGCTGGGCCACCCACCGAGCAAGTTCCAACGCGTGTTCGCCAAGGCCCGCAGCGAAGGTTTGCTGGCCGTCGCCCATGCCGGTGAGGAAGGCCCGCCCGAGTACATCTGGCAAGCCCTCGACCTGCTCAAGGTCAGCCGCATTGACCACGGTGTGCGCGCCGCCGAAGACCCACGGCTGATGCAGCGCCTGATCGACGAGCAGATCCCGCTGACGGTCTGCCCGCTGTCCAACACCAAGCTCTGCGTGTTCGACGACATGCGCCAGCACAACATCCTGCAGATGCTCGAACAGGGCGTGAAGGTGACGGTCAACTCCGACGATCCGGCGTATTTCGGCGGCTATGTGACGGAGAACTTCATGGCCCTGCATGAGAGCCTGGGCATGAGCCGCGAACAGGCCCAGCGCCTGGCGCAAAACAGCCTGGACGCGCGCCTGGCCTGACGACAAACCGACGGCGCCTGGCCGCCTCGACAAGGAGTTCACCGTGACCCTGCAACCCTTGCACACCCTGGTGATAGCCGTACTGGTACTACTGCTCGGCAATGCCATCAATCGCCTGATCAAGCCCCTGGCGCGCTACAACATCCCGGCACCCATCACTGGCGGCCTGGCGTTTGCCATGGCCATGCTGGTCGCCAACCACAGCCTGGACTTCAGCCTGGAGTTCGATGTCACCCTCAAGCCGGTGCTGATGCTGGCCTTCTTCGCCGCCGTGGGCCTGTCCGCCGACCTCAGCCTGCTGCGCCAGGGCGGCAAGCGCCTGCTGCTGTTCGTGCTGGTGCTGATCCCCTTCCTGCTGCTGCAGAACGGGGTTGGCGTGTTGATGGCCTGGGGCCTGGACCTGCACCCGCTGATGGGCCTGGTGGGCGGCTCGATCACCCTGATCGGCGGCCACGGCACGGGCGCGGCCTATGCCGAGCGCTTCGCCGAGGTGAGCAATATCCAGTCGGTCATGGAGCTGTCGATGACCAGCGCAACCCTCGGCCTGGTGCTCGGCGGGATCGCCGGCGGCCCCCTGGCACAATGGCTGATCCGTCGTCATCAACTGGCCGACGCCAGCGGCCATGCCGCCGAAGTGGTGCATAGCCGCGACGGCGATGCGGCACAAATTGCCCCCGGCAACTTTATCCCGGTGCTGGCTGCCACCCTGGTGGCGGTGATCGCCGGCCAGGCCACCGCACAATGGTTCGACGGCGGCGCCCTGACCCTGCCGAGTTTTCTCTGCTGCATGCTCTACGGTGTGCTGATCCGCAACGTCGGCCACCTGTTCGGCCTGCGCCTGAACGACGATGCCATCGAGCTGATGTCATCGGTCAACCTGTCGCTGTTTCTCGCCATCACCATGATGGCCCTGAGCCTGGCCAGCGTGTTCAGCCTGGCCGGCCCCTTGCTGCTGATCCTCGCCGCGCAACTGCTGCTGGTGCTGCTGTATGGCGCCTGGGTGGTGTACCGCAGCGTCGGCCGCGATTATGAAAGCGCTGTGATGTCCGCCGCCTTCTGCGGCTTTGCCATGGGCGCCACCGCCACCGCCATCGCCAATATGCAGGCCGTGACCCAGCGCTACGGCCCCTCGCCCCAGGCGTTTATGGTGGTGCCGCTGGTGGGTGCCTTCTTGATCGACATTCTCAATGCGGTGGTTCTCACCGGCTATCTGTCATTGCCCTGGATGGGAGCCTGAACATGCGCCAGGTTTTTCTGCTAATCGCCTGCCTGCTGCTCGCCGCCTGCTCGCGCGGCCCGGATAGCGCGCGCCTGGAGGCCGACGTCAAGGCACGCCTGCAACAGGTGTTCGGCAACCAGTTGCAGCTCCAGCAACTGCAGCGCCGCGGCGCCGCCACGGACAGCCAGGCGCCGGCCGGCAGCGAGCAGTTGATCGTGTATTTCGACGCCGAACTGCACCTGCAACACGCCTATGACTTCAGCGCCTGGGACTCGCCCGGCGTGGCCTCGCTGCTCAGCGTGCTGGGCGCCGGGCCGCGCGGGGTCAACGGCATCCGCAGTGGCGGCAACCAGGCCGGCGATCGCCTGCAGGCCCACGGCAGCCTGATCTATGTGCGTGAGCCGGCGGGTTGGCAAGCCGTCACCGCTCAGGGCTTCAGCCCGCCCGCCCAGGCCCGCGACAATCAGGACAGCGACTCGCAACTGATCGGCGCCATCAGCACCGCCCTGCACCTGGCACCCGGCGGCACCAGCGTGCAAACCCGTCAGGTGATTCAGGATGAAGTCGGCGTGGCCCTGAACAATATCCAGGCCCGCCTGAGCCGTCTGGAGCAAGGCTACGCCCTGGCCGGCGGCCCGCCCCATGGCCAGTACAGCCGCTTTGCCGAAGCCCTCGGCAACCTGCTCAAGGAACACGCCATCAAGCTCACCCCACTGCTCACCGACGGCGGCCTGGACAACCTGCGCCTGCTGCGCGCCGGCAAGGTGCAACTGGCCCTGTCGCAAAGCGACACGGCCTACCAGGCCGTACATGGCCTGGGGCCGTTCAGCCGGGACGGCGCCAACACGCAACTGCGCGCCCTGGCCAACCTCTACCCGGAGCCGGTGCATGTGCTGGTGCGCGATGACGGCCCGCAGCGCATCGCCGAACTGCGCGGCAAGCGGGTCAACCTTGGTCTGCCGGGCTCGGCCTCGCGCGACACCGCCCTGGCCGTGCTCGCCGCCCATGGCCTGCAGCCGGCGGATCTGGCCAGCAGCAGCGAACTGGACCTGCAAAGCGCCCTGAGCGCCTTGCGCGACGGCCAACTGGACGCCCTGCTGCAAGTGATTGGCACCCCGGCCGACACCATCAGCGCCGCCAGCGCGGCCCTCGACCTGCGCCTGCTGGCCCTGGAGCCTGCGGCCATTGCCGCCCTGCAAGACAGCCGCCCCGGCACCTTTGCCTTTACCCTGGCGGCCGGCAGCTACCCGCGCCAGACCGAGGCGGTGCCGACTCTGGCCGTCAGCAGCCTGCTGCTCACCGAACAGGCTCTGACCAATCGCGAGGCCCAGCAACTGCTTAAGCTGCTGTTCAGCCCCGACGCCCAGTGGCTGAGCCTGGGCAGCGTGCAAGGCAGCCAGTTGTCGGCCAACCAGCCCTTGGCCAAAATCGCCATTCCACTCCACGTTGGCGCCCTCGAAGCGCTCAAGGATGCGCCGCCCAGCGCCCCCTGAGAGTACCGTTGGCGCGCCTGCGGCGGCGACCATTCAGCGGAATGGTCGTGCAACAGGTCGGCGCCAACTAGACTGCAACGGGTAACAACCAAGGCCATCCAGGGGCCTGCGCCAACCGCCCACGCGCCCTGGATCACCCGCAACCGCTTGCGCAATGACAACGCCTGGCAGGGCCTGTTCCTGCCCCATGTCCTCCACCGATTAACGGGGGGAAGGGATGCGACCCGAGATAGTCAAACCCGCACGACTGGCCGGCATTTACCTGTTGTTCAGCTCGGCATGGATCTTTCTCAGCGACGGCCTGCTGGCCAGCCTGAGCCTCGACGGCGAGCACCTCAATCTGCTGCAAACCTACAAGGGCCTGGCCTTTGTGCTGCTCAGCACCCTGCTGATTTTCCTCCTCGGTTACCGCGACCAGCGCCTACACCAGCAACTCTCCGGCTCGCTGCACCACAGCAGCCGCCTGCTGCAGCAGGCCCAGCGCAACGCCAGCCTGGGCAGTTGGGAATACACCGACGCCGGCTTTAGCTGGTCGGCCCAGGCCTTGCGCCTGCTGGCGCAGCCTGACAACCCGCAGAGCAGCCTTGAACAGTTGCTGAGTTGGCTGCACCCGGCCGACCGGGCGGCGGCGCAACGGGCCCTGGAGGGCTTCCTCAAGGGCACCGACGCGCTGTTTATCCAGTTACGGCGCAATCAGCCGGCGCACTTGCCGCCGACCTGGCTGCTGTTGCGCGGCGAGGCCGATGAACACGGTCGGCTCAGCGGCACCCTGCAGGACATCAGCAGCCAGAAGCACGATGAGGAAGCCCTGCGCGAGAGCGAACAGCGCCTGCGTCAGTTGTTCGAGCAAACCCCGCGCATCGCCGTGCAGGGCTATGACCAACAGCATCGGGTGATCTACTGGAACCAGGCCAGCACCCAGCTTTATGGCTACGCCCCCCACGAGGCCATGGGCAAGACCCTGGAGCAGCTGATCATCCCGCCGGCCATGCGCCAGCAGGTGCTCAACGACGTACAGTGCATGCTCAGTGGCGGCACGCCGATCCCGGCGGCCGAGCTGCAACTGCAACGCCAGGACGGCAGCCGGGTCTGGGTATATTCCAGCCACCTGTTGATTCACAACGCCCGCGGCCAGGTCGAGTTGTATTGCGTCGACATCGACCTGAGCGAGCAAAAGGCCTCCCACCTGGCCCTGCAAAACAGCGAGGCGCGCTACCGGCAACTGGTCAACCAGCTCGAGGAGGCGATCTTCCTCTGCGATGCCCAGCAACGCCTGACCCTGCTCAACCCGGCCTGGGCGATTATCAGCGGCCACGCCGAGCGCCACAGCCTGGGCCAGCCCCTCAGCCACTACCTGTATGGCAGCGATGCCGCGCTGATCAGCCAGCAGGCCAGCGCCATCCTCGCCGGGCAGCTAGCCGGCTGGACCGGCGAGTGCCGCCTGCGCCGCGCCGACGGCAGCAGTCGCTGGGTCGAGCTGCACCTGAGCAGTGGCGAGCTGCCGGGCTACGGCCTGCAGGGCAGCCTCAACGACATCCACGCCCAGCACCAGCAGCAAGAGCTGCAACAGGCGCGCAACGCGGTGCTCGACCAACTGCTCGCCCATTGCCCACTGGCCGACACCCTCAGCGGCATCGCCAGCCGCCTGGAGGCCCTCAGCCCGGACATGTGCGTGTCGATCATGGGCCTGCACCCGGATCGCACCCTGCACCTGCTCGCCGCCCCCAGCCTGCCGCAGACCTACAGCCACGCCATCGACGGCATCGGCGCCGAACTGGGGGTCGGCTCCTGTGGCCAGGCCGCAGCCAGCGGCGAACTGATGGTTGCCGAAGACCTGCAGCGCCATCCCAACTGGCAGGCCTACCGCGCCCTGACCCTGGCGGCCGGCCTGCATGCCTGCTGGTCGCTGCCGTTCAAGAACGACAGTGGCGAAGTGCTGGGCACCTTCGGCATCTACTACCGCACGGTCAAACTGCCCAGCGACGAAGACATCGCCCTGGTCACCGAATTCACCCGCCTGGCGAGCCTGGCCGTGCAGCAACAACGGCGCGAAAGCGCGCGCCAGGCCAGCGAAGAGCGCTTTCGCGCCACCTTCGAGCAGGCCGTCATCGGCATCGCCCATGTGTCCACCGAGGGCCGCTTCCTGCTGGTCAACAGCCAGATCTGCAACATGCTCGGCTATGCCCAGGAGCAGTTGCTGGGGCAGAGTTTCCAGACTCTCACCCACCCCGACGACCTGCCCCGCGACCTGGAACACATGGACAAGCTGCTGAGCGGCGAAATCGACAGCTACCGCATGGAGAAACGTTATTACCGGGCCGACCAGAGCCTGCTCTGGGCCACCCTGCGCGTGGCCCTGATCCGCCACGCCGACGGCACGCCGCACTATTTCATCTCGGTGGTCGAGGACATCAGCCTGCGCAAACAGCACGAGCAGGCCCTGCGCCAGGCGGCGGCGGTGTTTCAAAGCACCCGCGAGGCGGTGGTGGTGGTCGATGGGCGACACCGCATCCTGGCCAGCAACCCGGCCTACAGCGAAATCACCGGGCAGGCCGCCGAGCAGGTACTGGGCAGTCGCCTGCCGCTGCTCTACAGCTCACCGCAGGAGCGCGGCCGCTACCGCAGCGTCTGGCGCGGCCTGCAAAGCCAGGGCAACTGGACCGGCGAGCTGAATGCCCGGCGTAGCGACGGCTCACTCTGCCCGCTGTGGCTCAATGCCAGCCGCATCGAGGACGGCGACCCGCAGCAGGCCCAATACGTCCTGGCCTTTACCGACCTCAGCCAGTTCAAGGACAGCCAGCAGCGCCTGGCCCATCTGGCCCATTACGACCCCCTGACCGATTTGCCCAACCGCCTGTTTGCCCACGAGCGCCTCAACCATGCCCTGCAAAAGGCCAAGCGTCATCAGGAGCGCGTGGCCGTGCTGTTTATCGACCTCGATCACTTCAAGACCATCAATGACGGTCTCGGTCATGCCGTCGGCGACGAGCTGCTGGTGACCGTGGCGCGCCGCCTGCAACAACGCCTGCGCAATGAAGACACCCTGGCGCGCCTGGGCGGCGACG
>DAITLT010000202.1:1887-6388 GCA_036835505.1 Pseudomonas sp. | reverse complement strand
AAACCAAAGCCGAAGCGCAAGCGGAAAACTTCCAGAAAATGGCCATGGCCATGGCTCGCGATATCCGCGTGATCCTGGTCAAGCTGGCCGATCGCCTGCACAACATGCGCACCCTCGACTCCATGCCCCACGAGAAGAGCCGGCGGATCGCCAAGGAAACCCTGGAGATCTACGCGCCAATCGCCAACCGGCTGGGCATGCACAGCATGCGCGTCGAGTTCGAAGACCTTGGTTTTAAAGCCATGTACCCGATGCGTTCCGAACGTATCCGCGGCGCCGTGCGTCGCGCCCGTGGCAACCGCAAGGAAATCGTCAACAAGATCGAAGAGTCGATCAGCCACTGCCTGACCCGCGAGGACATGCAGGGCGAAGTGCACGGCCGTGAGAAGCACCTGTACAGCATCTACCAGAAGATGCGCGGCAAGCGCCGAGCCTTCAACGAGATCATGGACGTCTACGCCTTCCGCATCGTGGTCGACAAAGTCGACACCTGCTACCGCGTGCTCGGCGCCGTGCACAACCTGTACAAACCTCTGCCGGGGCGCTTCAAGGATTACATCGCGATCCCCAAGGCCAACGGCTACCAGTCGCTGCACACCACCTTGTTCGGCATGCACGGCGTCCCGATTGAAATCCAGATCCGCACCCGCGAGATGGAAGAGCTGGCCAACCACGGCATTGCCGCCCACTGGCTGTACAAATCCGCCGAAGACGACCAGCCCAAGGGCAGCCACGCGCGCGCCCGGCAGTGGGTCAAGGGCATCCTCGAACTGCAGCAGCGCGCCGGCAATTCGCTGGAATTCATCGAGAGCGTGAAGATCGACCTGTTCCCGGACGAGGTCTACGTCTTCACCCCCAAGGGCCGGATCATGGAGCTGCCCAAGGGCTCCACGGCGGTGGATTTCGCTTATGCGGTGCACACCGACGTCGGCAACAGCTGCATCGCCTGCCGCATCAATCGCCGCCTGGCGCCGCTGTCGGAGCCACTGCAAAGCGGCTCGACGGTGGAAATCGTCACCGCCCCCGGCGCCCGGCCGAACCCGGCCTGGCTGAATTTCGTGGTCACCGGCAAAGCCCGCACCCATATTCGCCACGCGCTCAAGCTGCAGCGCCGCTCCGAGTCGGTCAGCCTCGGCGAGCGCCTGCTGAACAAGGTCCTGGCCAGCTTCGGCACCCACATCGACTCGCTGCCGGTGGAGCGCATTCAGGCCGTTCTCGACGAATACCACATGGCATTGAGCGAGGACCTGCTGGAAGAAATCGGCCTGGGCAACCGCATGGCCTTCGTGGTCGCACGCCGTCTGCTCACCGAAAATGGCGAGCAGCTGCCCAGCCATGAAGGGCCGCTGGCGATCCGCGGCACCGAGGGCCTGGTGCTCAACTACGCCAAGTGCTGCACGCCAATCCCCGGCGACCCGATTGTCGGCCACCTGTCGGCCGGCAAAGGCATGGTCGTGCACCTGGACACCTGCAAAAACATCAGCGACATCCGCCACAACCCGGAGAAATGCATCCAGCTGTCCTGGGCCAAGGATGTCAGCGGCGAATTCAACGTCGAACTGCGCGTCGAACTGGAACACCAACGCGGCCTGATTGCCCTGCTGGCCAGCAGCGTCAACGCCGCCGACGGCAACATCGAGAAGATCAGCATGGATGAGCGCGACGGTCGCGTCAGCGTCGTGCAGCTGGTGGTCAGCGTCCACGACCGCGTCCACCTGGCCCGCGTGATCAAGAAACTGCGCGCGCTCAAAGGGGTGATGCGCATCACCCGCATGCGTGCCTGACGCCACTGCTGGTGCGTCCAACCGTCTTAACAGCCAAGAACCCGAGCCAGGGCTCAAGCCCAGCCAACTACCTCACCAGGAGCTTTCCATGAGCAAGACCGTTATCAGCAGCGACAAGGCCCCCGCCGCCATCGGCACCTACTCGCAAGCCATCAAGGCCGGCAACACCGTGTACATGTCCGGGCAGATCCCCCTCGACCCCAAGACCATGGAACTGGTCGAAGGCTTCGAAGCCCAAACCGTGCAAGTGTTCGAAAACCTCAAGGCCGTGGCCGAAGCCGCCGGCGGTTCGTTCAAGGACATCGTCAAGCTGAACATCTTCCTCACCGACCTCAGCCACTTCGCCAAGGTCAATGAAGTGATGGGCCGCTACTTTGAACAACCATACCCGGCCCGCGCCGCCATCGGCGTTGCCGCCCTGCCACGCGGTGCAGCCGTTGAGATGGATGCCATTCTGGTCATCGAATAACACCTGCACGCGACGCTCAGGGGGCACTCGGCAGCGAGGCCCCCTGTTTATTTTGAGGTATCCCCCATGCGTTCCTTTCTCTGCCTGCTGGCGTGCCTGACCCTGCTCGGGGGCTGCGCCAGCAAACCCAAAGACCCCAGCGGCATCTGGATCAACCAGGCGGCCATCGACGCCGCCGTGGACAGCCAGCACCTGCGCGAAGCGCTGCTGGCCTACGGCCCGAACCTGGAGTGGAACCTCAACAGCGCCCGCCAACAGGCGACCTTCAGCAATGGCTTCGAGCTCGCCGATGGGCAGCTGAGCGCGCAAGCAGATGGCCTCTGGCAGGTCAGCTTCTATGGCGAGCATCACGAAGTGCTCAAGCCCGAAGGCGAGCTGCTGATCCAGCAAGCCAGCGCCACCTGGCCCGAGCAGCGCTTTGCCCGGCCCAAGGTCAAGGTCGATGCCGCGGCGCCGGCGGGCAGCAGTTTTGAATACAGCCTCTACGAGGCCTTTCTCGCCGGCAGCTGGAAGATTCGCAGCGGCCCCGGTGAAGGCGGCCTGGTGATCTTTCATGCCGACGGCAAGCTCGACGGCCTGCCCGGCGCCGAACGCTTCGCCCTGTGCCTGGCTGGTGACTGCGCGGCCATGAGTGGCGAGTACGACAGCCTGTGGTTGCAACTGGGCCAGGAAGGCAATGAGTGGATCTTCGTTCGCGACGGCGATCAGCTGCAGATCTTCGAAGCCCTCAACCGCGCGCAACCGGATGAAATGCCCGACCTGTATCCAGGCCAGCAACGCTGGCTGCTGGAACGCGACTAACCCTGTAGCAGCCATCTAGGTAACGGGCTGACTGCCTCGCCGTACAATTTCAGGACACCACCCATGCGCGCCGAACGCGACGAAGACGACCTCCGCCCGCTCCGCATCCAGCGCGGCCCACAGCACAAAACCGAACGCCGCCTGGCCTATGAAATCGCCTTGGGCATCATCCTCGGGGGCGTGGGTTTGTGGCTGCTGAATGCCGGCGCTGTGTGGCTGATGGCCAAGTTCATGCTGCAGAACCTGCAGTTGCAGCTGCCCGGCTAACAGGTCGTTGAAAATGTTGGCGAGGCCGCCAAGACAAGGCGCTACGTTAGTAACAGCCTCCGGCTGGTCAAAACAGGCGAAGAAGCGGAGTTTACGTGTTGTAAATGAGCATTCTGAGACGCCGCGTCCCGGCCTGTTTTTAACGCCGTATTGGCAACGTAGGTAGTTTTCAACGGCCTGTTAAGGCGTCTCAGCCGCCAACAGCGCGCCATAGCCTTCGCGATACGTGGGGTATTGCGGCACCCAGCCCAAGGCGCGGGCGCGGGCATTGCGACAGCGCTTGCTGCCGGCGCGGCGTACCGTCGACTCGGCGGACCAGGTGCTAACCGCCAGCCTCTCGCGCAGCCAGGCGACTACCTCATGCAAGGCCACCGGCGCATCGTCAACGCCGATATAGCAGCTCTCCAGCGCCACCCCGCGAGCATCCGCCTGCAGCAGAAAGGCCAGCAGGCCGGCGGCATCGTCGGCATGGATGCGATTGCCATACAACGGCGGCTCGCTGACCACCCGGTAGCCCTGGCGTACCTGATTGAGCAGCCATTGCCGACCCGGCCCGTAGATCCCCGTGAGGCGCACCACGCTGGCCGGCAGGCCGCTGCCCAGGAGCAACTGCTCGGCCTCCAGCATGATTCGCCCGGAATAACCGCTGGGTTCGGTCGCCGAGGTTTCGTCCAGCCACTCGCCCGCGCATTGGCCATACACGCTGGTGCTGGAGACAAACAGCAGCCGTCGTGGCCGTTGCCCGTGCTGCGCCAGCCAGCTCAGCACATGCCGCAGGCCATCGACGTAGGCGGCGCGATAGCCGGCCTCGCTGCCTTCGCTGGCAGCCAGGCAATAGACCAGATAATCCAGCTCACCCGCTGGCCAGGCCGGCGGGCATTGCTCGCCGTGCAGGTCTGCCGCCAGCGCCAGCACCCCGGCCGGCAAGCGCGCAATATCGCGGCGCAGGCCATGTACCGTCCAGCCCTGCGCCAGCATCTGCAGCGCCAAACGGCTACCAATATCGCCGCAACCGGCAATCAGCAAGGAAGGTGAACGACTCATGGGCAGGCTCCGCAGGCAAAGCCGGCAGCCTACTCCGCCCGGCGCCGCCACGCCACGCCGGCAAGCCCCGCCGGCCGTGGCCTGAGCCACCCTGACTGCGACAAATCGTCCGCCTCTGGGGATTTTTCGCCATGCT
>DAITLT010000202.1:0-1877 GCA_036835505.1 Pseudomonas sp. | reverse complement strand
GCCCGGCCCAATGCCCCTCCCGCAACGCCCGCGGCATGACCTGGCGGGCCACGGCCGGCACCGGCGGGCGGTTATTGCGCGCCTGAATGCGTTTCTCCTGGCCCAGGTCAATGTTGCCCAGCAGATCCCAGGGTTAAGCTGCGCTTACCTGGGCAAATGGCCGCTACCTGTAGACGGGAGGCCCGCCACGCGTCAGGCGCGAAGCATGAGAGACTTTATCAGTTGATAATGATTTGCAATAATGGGCGAATACTTAGCCCCTCGCCCTCCACCGTGGCGCCACTCACTTTCTCACCTACCGGACCGGCCCCCATGAACCTGAAGTCCTTTACCATGCCCGCCTCGTCCCTGGTCCGCGCCCTGCTGGCCGCCATCACCCTGAGCTGCCTGGGCCTCAGCGCGCCCAGCTTCGCCGATACAAGCGCAACAGCCCAGGCCGCCAGCGTTGCCAGCAGCCCGGCCACCGGCAGCCCCGTGGCAACCGCTAGCGAGGGCCTCGCCCCCGCCACGGGTGCGCAGACCGCCAGCCCAGGAACAGAAGCAGCCGCAGAAGCCACTGCGGCGGATGGCACAGCCCTCGAGGAAACCCTGCTCAGCCACGATATGTCGCCCTGGGGCATGTTCCAGAATGCCGATGTGATCGTCCGTGGGGTGATGATCGGCCTGGCCCTGGCCTCGGTGTTGACCTGGACCATCTGGCTGAGCAAGGGCATTGAACTGTTCAACGCCAAGCGCCGCCTGCAGGCCGAGCTGCGCAGCCTGCAACAGGCCCGCTCGCTGAGCGAGGCCCAGCGCAACCAGCAGGGCGGCCTGAGCCAGCGGCTGATCGAAGACGCCCAGCACGAGCTGGAACTGTCGGCCCAGGCCCGCGGCAACGACGGCATCAAGGAGCGCGTCAGCTTCCGTCTGGAGCGCCTGGTGGCCGCCAGCGGCCGGGAGATGAGCAAGGGCACCGGGGTGCTCGCCACCATCGGCTCGACCGCGCCCTTCGTCGGCCTGTTCGGCACCGTCTGGGGGATCATGAACAGCTTTATCGGCATCGCCAAATCGCAGACCACCAACCTCGCGGTGGTCGCCCCTGGCATCGCCGAAGCCCTGCTGGCCACGGCCCTGGGGCTGGTCGCGGCGATCCCGGCGGTGGTCATCTACAACGTCTTCGCCCGCTCGATCACCGGCTACAAGGCCCAGGTGGCGGACGCCTCGGCTCAGGTGCTGCTGCTGGTCAGCCGCGACCTCGACCTGCCGGGCACCGAGCGCGTGGCGCCGGTCAAGAATCCACCGCATATGGTCAAGGTGGGTTGAGAAAACGCCATGGGCCTGCATCTGCACGAAGGTGACGACGACCTTCAGGAAAACCACGAAATCAACGTCACGCCCTTTATCGACGTGATGTTGGTTCTGCTGATCATCTTTATGGTGGCCGCGCCGCTGGCCACCGTCGATGTCAAAATCGATTTGCCGGCGGCCAGCGCCACCCCACAACCGCGGCCGGACAAGCCGCTGTACCTGAGCGTCAAGGAAGATCGCAGCCTGTTCCTCGGCGACCAGCCGATCGAGCGCGCCCAACTGGCCCAGGCTCTGGACCTGCAAACCCAGGCGAAAAAAGACACCACGATCTTCTTCCGCGCCGACAAGCACGTCGAATACGCCGACCTGATGGAGGTGATGAATGAACTACGCGCCGCCGGCTACCTGAAAATCGGCCTGGTCGGCCTCGAGACGGTAACCGCGCAATGAGCTCGTCGCGCCACTCGCTACCGCGCTGGGCCTTGAGCCTGGCCCTGGTGCTCGGCCTGCACATCGGCATCGGCGTGCTGGCGCTGCACTGGCGCAACCCGGCGCAAGCAGTAGAAATGCCGCCCGCGGCCATGCTGATC
>DAITLT010000201.1:0-6403 GCA_036835505.1 Pseudomonas sp. | reverse complement strand
AGCATCAGCAACCCGCTGTCGAGGGCATCACCCTGGCTGGCGGCCCACAGCAGGGTGCTGTAGACCAGGCCGCAGGGCAGCCAGCCCCACAGGGCGCCCAGCAGCAGGGCGCGGGGCAAACTGGTGACGGGCAGTAAACGCCCGGCCGCCGGCTGGATATGCCGCCACAGGCCACGACCGAGGGCTTCGATGCGGGTCAGGCCACTCCACCAGCCGCCCAGGTACAGGCCCATGCTGATCAGCAGCAGGCCGGCGACGATGCGCAGCAGCATGGCCGCCGGGCTGCTGGCCACGGCCCAACCGGCCAGACCAAAGAGCAGGCCGGCGCTGGCATAGCTGAGAATCCGCCCAAGGTTGTAAGCCAGCAGCAACTGCAGGCGGCGCCCGCGTTGCTCGGGTGGAATGGCCAGGGTCAGGGCACCCATCAACCCACCACACATGCCCAGGCAGTGACCACCGCCGAGCAGACCGAGGATCAGGGCAGAGACGAGCAAGGGGAGCAGGTCAGCCACGGGGGGCGTCCTGGTCGTGGGGTTTGCCGGCGGCTTGGTCGACGCCCGCCCGGTGCTGGGGGTCTTCGTCATCGAACAGGATGCTGTGGGCGGGGCCGTCCATGTCGTCGTACTGGCCACTGTCCACCGCCCAGAAGAACAGCCAGATGGCCAGGGCGACGATGATGATGGCGATGGGAATCATGACGTAGAGCGCGGGCATGGCAACCTCGTGCGGCGTGGGCTTAGGCCGTTTGCGCCGGGGCATGGGCGACTGCCGGGGTGCGGGTCAGGCGCAGGGCGTTGAGCACCACCAGCAGGGAGCTCAGCGACATGCCCAGGGCGGCCCAGATCGGTGTCACCCAGCCGAGTGCGGCAAACGGCAGAATCAGGCCATTGTACAGGCAGGCCCAGGTCAGGTTCTCGACGATGATGCGACGCGTGCGGCGGGCCAGGGCCAGGGCTTGCACCAGGCTGTCCAGGCGATTGGACAGCAGCACCGCATCGGCGCTGGTTTTCGCCAGATCGGTGGCCGAGCCCATGGCCACGCTGATGTCGGCGGCGGCCAGTACCGGCACATCGTTAACCCCGTCGCCGAGCATCAATACCCGGCGCCCCTGGTTGTGCAGTTGCTGCAAGGCGGCGAGCTTGTCGGCTGGGGTCAGGCCGCTGCGGGCGTCACTGATGCCAAGCTCGGCGGCCACTTGGGCGACCATCGGCGAGCTGTCGCCGGACAGCAGGAGGATCTGCCAGCCACGCTCACGGCAGGCCTCGAGCAGGGCCGGGGCATCGCTGCGCAGGCGGTCATCGAGCACCAGCCAGGCGAGCGGGGCGCGCTCGTCGCCGAGCAACAGCCATTGGCCCTGGTTGCCGGGGATTGCCGGCGTCGGGGTGTTGCTCAGGGCGGCGACGAAGGCCGCTTGGCCGATGCGCAGGCGCTGGCCATTGACCACGCCTTCAAGCCCCAGTCCGGGCTGGCTGGTGACCTGTTCGGCGGCCCAGGGCGCCCGGCCAAAGGCGCGGGCGATGGGGTGTTCGGAGCGGTTTTCCAGGGCCGCGGCCAGGCCCAGGCAGTGCTCGGGCGAATCTTCGCCCAGGGGCTGGACTTCGCGCAGGGTCAGGCGGCCTTCGCTGAGGGTGCCGGTCTTGTCGAAGATCACCGTATCGATCTGGTTGAGGCCATCGAGCACATGGCCGCGGGTCAGCAGCAGGCCGAGTTTGTGCAAGCTGCCGGTGGCGGCGGTGAGAGCGGTCGGGGTGGCCAGCGACAGGGCGCAGGGGCAGGTGGCCACCAGCAGGGCGAGGACGATCCAGAAGGCGCGGTCGGGGTCCAACTGCCACCAGACCAGGCCCACCCCGGCGGCAGTAACCAGCACGATCAGCAGAAACCATTGGGCAACCTGATCGGCCAACTGGGCCAGGCGCGGTTTTTCTGCCTGGGCGCGTTCCAGCAGGCGGACGATGGCGGACAGGCGCGTGTCGTTGCCCAAGGCTTCGACAACCACGGTCAGCGGGCCTTCGACATTCAGGGTGCCGGCCGTGACCTGATCGCCAACCTGGCGCGGCAATGGCAGGTATTCGCCGGTCAGCAGCGACTCGTCGATGCTCGATTGGCCACTGAGGATGCGTCCATCCGCGGGCAATAGGGCGCCCGGCGGCACCAGAATCTGTTCGCCCAGTTGCAGTTCACTGAGCAGGATGCGCTGGCTTTGCCCCTGTTTATCCAGGCGCAGGCAGGAGGCCGGTAACAGGCTGACCAACTGGGCGGTGGCGGCGGCCGTGCGCTCGCGGGCGCGGCGCTCCAGGTAGCGACCGGCCAGCAGAAACAGGGCAAACATGCCGACGGCGTCAAAATACAGCTCGCCCTGCTGGGTGACCGTGGACCAGATGCCGGCCACATAGGCGCCGCCGATGGCCAGGGACACCGATACGTCCATGGTCAGATGGCGGGTGCGCAGATCGCGCAGGGCGCCTTTGAAAAAATCGCCACAGCAGTAGAAGACAATCGGTGTGGTCAGAAACAGGCTGACCCAGCGCAGGATGCGATCCAGATCGCTGGACAGGTCGAGGTTGAACTCCGGCCAGGTGGCCATGCTGGCCATCATCACCTGCATCCAGAGCATGCCGGCGACCCCCAGTTGGCGCAGGGCGCGGCGATTTTCCTGGGCCAGTTGTTCCACCGCCTGGTCGGCCTGGTAGGGGTGGGCGGCGTAACCAATGCGGCGCAGGGTTTGGATGATCTGGCTAAGCGGCAACTGGCTGTCGTCCCAGCTCAGGTACAGGCGATGGTTGGACAGATTGAGATTGGCCGCACCGACGCCGCCGAGTTCGCCCAAGTGTTTTTCAATCAACCAGCCACAGGCGGCGCAACTGATGCCCTCGATCAGCAGGCAGGTGCTGGCCAGCGCGCCGCTGTGCTGGACGAAGGCTTGCTGGACATCGCTGCGGTCATAAAGCGTCAGCTCATCGCTGAGGGCGTTGGGCAGGGCGTCGGGATTGATCGAGGTTTCACTGCGGTGCTGGTAATAGCTTTCCAGCCCGCCGCTGACAATCGCCTCGGCCACCGCCTGGCAGCCTGGGCAGCACATGGCTCGCGTCTCGCCGAGCACGCGGGCCTGCCAGCGCCCACCGGCAGGAACCGGTAGGCCGCAGTGGTAGCAGGGCGTCGGACTGGCCATTCAGCGCGCGGTCACTGGCCCAATTGCACCGGGGTGCCGGTCAGCAGGGTTTGTTCCTCGAACAGGCGCCAGTCCTTGCCGCCTTCCTGGCCAATGATTTCGACAAAGCGCCGACCCTGCACGCTGTCTTGCAGCATGCCGCGGTACAGCTTGCCCTCTGCCGGTTGCAGGACGATGCGACGGTCCTTGTCCGGCTGGGTTGGCGAGATCAGGTTGAGGGTCAGTTGCTGTGGGCGGCTGAAGCCGTTGAGCTCCAGCTGCGCCACCCCGGTTTCATCATCGAGGCTCAGGCTGGCGGTTATCCGCAGTTGCTTGGCCAGGCTCTCGCGGTCCAGGGCGGTGTTGATGCCCTTGCCGGCGTCGTAGTAGTTGTCCACCACCAGGCTGTCGCCATGTTTAATGGCGATGGTCAGCAGGGACAGGCCCAGGACCACGGCAAAGGCCAGGATGGCGATGATGAACCAGGGCCAGAACTGCTTGTACCAAGGCTCGATGGGGGTGTCTGTGTGCATGGGCATCCTGGGTCAGCGAACGCTGGGGCCGATAAAGCGGCTGTCAGCTTCTTTGCTAATGGCGGGGTTGTCGAGGGCGCGAACGCTGAAGAAGATCTCGTTGGCGCTGGAGGGCAGCTTCTCCGGTTCGATGGACAATTCTACCGGCAGCGACAGAATCTCACCGGCCGCAGCTGTTACCTCGTGTTTACCTTCAAAGACCAGGCCGTCGATGCCACGGGTTTCGATCAGGTAGCGGTGCTCGACCTGATCCTTGTTCATCACCTTGAGGGTGTAGACGTTCTCGATCCGGCCCTGTTCGTTTTCGCGGTACAGCACGCGGTCCTTGATCACGTCCAGTTGCACCAGCGGGCGCACGGTCACGGCGTAGGCGAAGCACAGCATCATCACCCCCAGGGCGACGGCATAGCCGATCAGGCGCGGGCGCAACAGGTGGGTCTTTTGCCCGGACAGATTGTGTTCGGTGGTGTAGCTGATCAGGCCTTTGGGGTACGCCATCTTCTCCATGATGCTGTCGCAGGCGTCGATGCAGGCGGCGCAGCCGATGCATTCGATCTGCAGGCCGTCACGGATGTCGATGCCAGTGGGGCAAACTTGCACGCAGAGGGTGCAGTCGATGCAGTCCCCCAGACCTTGAGCCTGGTAGTCGGCGGTTTTCTTGCGTGGGCCACGCTGCTCGCCGCGGCGCGGGTCGTAGGAGACAATCAGGGTGTCCTTGTCGAACATCACGCTCTGAAAGCGCGCATAGGGGCACATATAGATGCACACCTGCTCGCGCAGCCAGCCGGCATTGCCGTAGGTGCCGAGGGTAAACAGACCGACCCAGAAGTAGGCCCAGCCATTGGCCGTGCCATCCAGCAATTGGCCGAGCAGCTCGCGAATGGGGGCGAAATAGCCGACGAAGGTCAGGCCGGTGGCCAGGCCGATCAGCAGCCAGAGGCTGTGCTTGGCGCCCTTGCGCAGCAGCTTGTTGGCGCTCATGGGCGCCTTGTCGAGTTTCATCCGCTGGTTGCGGTCACCTTCGGTGACTTTCTCGCACCACATGAAAATCCACGTCCAGACGCTTTGTGGGCAGGTGTAGCCGCACCACACGCGACCGGCAAACACCGTAATGAAAAACAGGCCGAAGGCACAGATGATCAGCAGCCAGGACAGCAGGACGAAATCCTGCGGCCAGAAGGTGGCGCCGAAGATGTAGAACTTGCGGCCGGGCAGGTCCCACCAGACGGCCTGGCGATCGCCCCAGTTCAGCCAAACGGTGCCGAAATACAGGATAAACAGCCCGGCTCCGGCAGCCATGCGCACATTGCGAAACAGGCCGGTAAAGGCGCGGGTATAGATGCTGGTGCGACTGGCATAGAGGTCAACGGTTTGGTTGTCCTTGGCCGTTGCGGGGGTGATGTTTTTGACCGGAATCTGTTCGCTCATTGATGCATCCCACGGCAGTGGAGGAGTGCCGCACCCCATCCATGCGGGGTGCGGTCAAGAGCACTTGCGTGCAGGGGTATGATACTCCCCCCTGCATGGCGGCACAGGTGCGACCTTTGGCCGCCTGGGCTGGGTGCGTGTTCGGTTTGATTAAAGCAAAACGGCGCCAGGGAAGCCCTGACGCCGCTCAACAGATGTTGCCAGGGCGCGCTTATTGGGCGTCTTTTTCTACCTGGGAAAGGCTGTACACATAAGCCGCCAGCAGATGCACCTTGTCGTTGCCGAGGAAGGCTTCCTGGCTTGGCATTACGCCCTGGCGACCATAGCGAATGGTCTGTTGCAGCTGGGTGAAGCTGGTGCCGTAGATAAACGCCGCCGGATTGGTCAGGTTGGGCGCACCCATGGCGGCGACACCTTTGCCCTGCGGGCCGTGGCAGGCAACACAGTTGGTGGCGAAGATCTTCTTGCCGGCTTCGATGTCTGCCTTGGCGCCTTCGGCCAGCTTGCGCCCGGCCAGTTCGGTGAGCACATAGGCGGATACGTCTTTCACGCCGCTTTCGCCGATCACCTGGGCCCAGGCTGGCATCACCGCGTGACGGCCGGCCAGCAGGGTGGTTTTGATCGCGTCTGGCTCGCCGCCCCAACGCCACTCATTGTCGGTCAGGTTGGGGAAGCCGTAGGCGCCCTTGGCGTCGGAGCCGTGGCAAACCGAGCAGTTGGAAGCAAACAGGCGACCGCCCATCTTCAGGGCTTGTTCATCCTGGGCGACTTCAGCAATCGGCATGGCGGCGTATTTGGCGTAAAGCGGGCCGTACTGGGCATCGCTCTTGCTTACTTCGCGCTCATATTCCTTGGCCGAGGTCCAGCCATCGTAGCCGGGCAAGACGCCCTGCCAGTTGCCCATGCCCGGATAGAGCACCAGGTAACCAATGGCGAAGACGATGGTCAGCATAAACAGCATGAACCACCACTTGGGCAGTGGGTTGTCCAGTTCTTCAATGCCGTCGAAGGCATGTCCGAGGGTTTCTTCGGTGGTGTCGGGGCGCTGTCCCTTGCGGGTGGAAAGCACCAGCCAGATCAGTCCCAAAATGGTGCCGCTGGTCAGTAGTGTGACGTACCAACTCCAAAAAGTGGTCATTCGCTCTTGCTCCTGGAAGCTTGTTCTTCAGGCTTTTTTGTCGCGATATCGTCGGCAAAGGGCAGGTTGGCAGCCTCGTCGAAGCTGCTCTTGCGTTTGCCGTTGTAGGCCCAGATCACCACGCTGATAAATGCAACCAGTACCAGCAGGGTGCCA
>DAITLT010000200.1:0-6444 GCA_036835505.1 Pseudomonas sp. | reverse complement strand
GCTGCTGAGCCAGCACCAGGGGCAAGGCCGCCGCCGCATCGCCGAGGTTGCCGCCGACACACAGCAGATCACCGACCTGGGCGCCGCTGCGCAGCAACGCCTGGCCTCGCGGCAAGCGACCAAACACCGTGACAGTCAGGCTCAAGGGGCCGCGGGTGGTATCCCCGCCGATCAACGCCAGGCCGCACTGCGCGGCCATCTGATTGAGCCCGCGAGCAAAGTCTTGCAGCCACACGCCGGCGGCCTGGGGCAGGCACAGGGCCAGGGTAAACCCCAACGGCGTCGCACCCATGGCCGCCAGATCGCTGGCCGCCACGGCCAACGCGCGCTGACCGAGCAAAAAGGCATCGCAAGGATCAGGAAAATGCACCCCGGCAACCAGGGTATCGGTGGAGATCGCCAGCTGCTCGCCGGCCGGCAGCTCGAGCAAGGCGCAATCATCGCCAATCCCCAAAGCCACGCCTGCGGCCGCCTGCGCACAGGGCGCGGCGGCGAAGTAATGACGGATCAGCTCGAATTCACCCATGGCAACGCCCCGTTGCGGGGCGAGCGGGCGCCCCCAGACAGGAGCGCCGACGGGCAAAAATCTTAGCGCTTGTTGGCACGCACTTCGGCCGCACGCAGCTTGGGAGCCAGCTTGTCGAGGATGCCGTTGACGAACTTGTGGCCATCGGTGGCGCCGAAGATCTTCGCCAACTCGATACCCTCGTTGATCACCACGCGGTACGGCACATCGACACGATGGCGCAACTCGTAGGTCGACAGGCGCAGGATCGCCAGCTCAACCGGGTCCAGCTCTTCCAGTGGGCGGTCGAGGAAGTCGGCGAAGGCGCCATCCAGTTCGGTCTTGTGCTGCGGCACGCCGTGGAGGATTTCCCGAAAGTAAGCGCCATCGACGCCGACAAAATCATTGTCGACGCGGAACTGGGCTTCGATTTCGTTGACCGACTGGCCGGCCAGATGCCACTGATACAGGGCCTGCATGGCCAGGCTGCGGGCCTTGCGGCGCGCGGCGGTCTTGCCCTTGGCCGGCTTTTCGTCGGGCTGGGCGGGATGATCGAGATCGCTGTTAAAGCTCACTTGGCCTCCAGCTGCGCCAGCAGGCTGACCATTTCCAGGGCGGACAGAGCAGCTTCGGCGCCTTTGTTACCGGCCTTGGTGCCGGAACGCTCGATGGCTTGCTCGATGGAATCCACGGTCAGCACGCCAAAGGCCACCGGCACGCCAAACTCCATGGACACCTGGGCCAGGCCCTTGGTGCATTCGCCAGCGACGTATTCGAAGTGCGGAGTGCCGCCGCGAATCACCGCGCCAAGGGCGATGATGGCCGCGTATTCGCCACGCTGGGCGACCTTCTGCGTCACCAGCGGAATCTCGAACGCACCCGGCGCACGGATGATGGTGATGTCGCTCTCGCTCACGCCGTGGCGGACCAGTGCGTCAACCGCACCGCTTACCAGGCTCTCAACCACGAAGCTGTTGAAGCGGCCGACTACCAGGGCAAAGCGGCCCTTGGGGGCGATGAAGGTACCTTCGATGGTCTTCAGGGTCATGGGCATTCTCGTATCTATAAAAGAGCAGGATTAACCAACCTGGGCGCCGCGTGGCGCCCAGTCGGGTTTATTCAGAGGGCAGGTATTCTACAACTTCCAGGTCAAAGCCGGATATGGCGTTGAACTTCATCGGCGAACTCATCACGCGCATCTTGCGCACGCCGAGGTCACGCAGAATCTGCGAACCGGCGCCGACGGTGCTGTAGGTGGTCGGCGAGGTGACCTTGGCATCGCTGCCCAGTTGCTGCTCCAGATGGGCCAGCAATTCCTGGCCACTGAGCGGATTGCCCAGCAGCAAGACCACCCCGCTGCCGGCCTCGGCAACCTTGGCCATGGCGGCGCGCAGGCTCCAGCGGCCCGGCTGCTTGACCATAAACAGGTCGCGCAGCGGCTCCATGTTGTGTACCCGCACCAGGGTCGGCTCCTCGGCGCTGAACTGGCCCAGGGTCAGGGCCATGTGGACGTCGCCCTCCACCGCATCGCGGTAGGTCACCAGGGTGAACGAACCCAGTTCGCTGTCCAACGGTTGCTCGGCAATTCGCTGCACGGTGCGTTCGTGGATCAGCCGGTAGTGGATCAGGTCGGCGATGGTGCCGATCTTGATCCCATGCTGCTGGGCGAACACTTCCAGCTCGGGGCGACGGGCCATGGTGCCGTCGTCGTTCATGATCTCGCAGATCACCCCGGACGGCTCGAAACCGCCCATCCGCGCCAGATCGCACGCCGCCTCGGTATGCCCGGCACGGGCCAGCACGGGGCTGACGATGTCGTCGGCCTTGGCATTCTTCGCCGCAGCCGCCTGCACGGTGCAGGCGCGGTCGGCTGCGGAGATGCCGGTGGTGACGCCCACCGCAGCCTCGATCGAGACGGTGAACTTGGTGCCAAAGCCCGAGCCATTGCGCGGCGCCATCAGCGGCAGCTTGAGGGTTTCGCAACGCTCGCGGCTCATCGGCATGCAAATCAGGCCGCGAGCGAAACGCGCCATAAAGTTGATGTGCTCGGCGGTCACGCATTCGGAGGCGATGATCAGATCGCCCTCGTTCTCGCGGTCCTCGTCATCCATGAGGATGACCATTTTGCCCTGCCGAATGTCTGCAACCAGTTCTTCGATGCTATTGAGCGCCACGGGCAGCTCCTTTCTCGGATGTGTAGGGGGCACCGGCGCCAGGGCGCACGGCGCAGAATTTACAGATAGCCGTGTGCCGCCAGAAACCCTTCGGTCAGGCCGCGGGCCTTGGGCTCGGCGGCCTGGTCACCGAGCAGCAGGCGCTCCAGGTAACGAGCCAGCAGGTCCACTTCCAAATTGACCTGGCGACCGGGCTGGTAATCGGCCATCACGGTTTCACCCAGGGTGTGCGGCACTATGGTCAGCTCGAATTCGGCGCCGTTCACGCCATTCACGGTCAGGCTGGTGCCATCCACGGTGATCGAGCCTTTCAGCGCGATGTACTTGGCCAGCTCGCGCGGGGCGCGAATCTTGAATTGCACGGCACGGGCGTTGTCCGCCCGACCGATCACCTCGCCGACGCCATCCACATGGCCGCTGACCAGATGGCCACCGAGGCGGCTGGTCGGCGTGAGGGCCTTTTCCAGGTTGACCTTGCTGCCGATCTTTAAATCGATAAAGGCGCTGCAGGCCAGGGTTTCGCGGCTGACATCGGCCCAAAAGCCATTGCCCGGCAACTCCACGGCGGTCAGGCACACGCCGTTCACGGCGATGCTGTCACCCAGTTTGACATCGCCCAGATCCAGCTTGCCGGTCTCGACGTGGACGCGCACATCGCCGCCCTTGGGGCTTAGCGCACGGATGGTGCCAATGGCTTCGATAATTCCGGTAAACATCAGACCCCCTCGATTGACAACTGGCCAGGCAGGCGGCAGCGCTCACTGACAGGCAGAAAAACAATAGACATCACGACGCACTCCTGTTCGTTGCACAAACAGGGCGGTTCGATCGATAGGGATTTCACGGACGCGGGCCAGCCGCGCCCTTAAAGGGAATCCCGCTCTCTCTTTATCCGGACTCTAACCGTCGGCCCCGGAATCACACCGGGTCTGCTGACCTTGGCGGGCCTTGCGGCTCGTCAAGCGCTCGCGGGCTAGGCCTGGATCAACCAAGGGGGCCATTACCGCCGGTGGGGAATTACACCCCGCCCTGAGAACGTTGCAGCCCCATGCGCGGCTGCGAGCGACGTTTTACCATATTTGCCCGGCCAGCGCATGCCCGCCCGACCAGCTTCAGGCCCGTGCGGGCCGAGCAATAATCCGCCAGTCCGCGCCGACCGCACGCATCTCGACAATCTGCAGCTCTTGCGCCTCGGCCATTTTCGCCAGGGGCCACTCCAGCAAGGGCCGGGCGCTGGAGCCGAGGAACTTGGCCGCAACAAACAACTGGTACTCATCCACCAGGCCCTGGCGAGCAAAAGCCCCGGCCAGGCGCGGGCCGGCCTCTACCAGCACCTCGTTGGCGCCGCGGGCGGCCAGTTCCAGCAGCAGTTTGCGCAGATCGACATGGCCGTTGCAGCCCGACACGGCGAGCAACTCATGGCCATCGTCGAGGAACAATTGCCGCGCCCCGGCCACCGCACAGGTGGCCACCAGGGCCTTGCCGGCCTGATAGAAAGGCGCACTCAGCGGCACCCGCAAACGCCCATCGACCAGCACCCGCAGCGGCGGACGGGTCATGGCCAGGGCCGTCAGTTCGGCATTCAGGCCCAATTCGTCGGGGCGCACGGTCAGCCGCGCACCATCGGCCAGCACCGTGTCGGCGCCGGTCAACACCACGCTGGCGCGGGCGCGCAGGCGCTGCACCGCGGCGCGCGCCGCCGGCCCGGTGATCCACTGGCTCTCGCCGCTGGCCATGGCCGTGCGGCCGTCCAGGCTCATCGCCAGTTTGACCCGCACATAGGGCAGGCCCTGCTCCATGCGCTTGATAAAGCCGACATTCAAGGCCCGCGCCTGGCTTTCCAGCACGCCGCAGGCGACCTCGATACCGGCCTCGCGCAGGCGCGCCAGGCCACGCCCGGCGACCTGCGGATTAGGGTCCTGCATGGCCGCCACCACCCGCGCCACCCCGGCCTGCACCAAGGCCTCGGCGCACGGCGGGGTGCGGCCGTGATGACTGCACGGCTCCAGGGTCACATAAGCCGTGGCACCGCGCGCCTTGGCGCCAGCCTGGCGCAGGGCATGCACCTCGGCATGCGGCTCGCCGGCGCGGGCATGCCAGCCTTCACCGACAATCTGCCCGGCCGCGACAATCACGCAGCCAACCCGCGGGTTGGGATGGGTCGAATACACACCCTTGCGCGCCAGCTCCAGGGCGCGGGCCATGCTGCGCTGATCGAGCACGCTCTGTTCGGCGGCAGTCATTGCGGGCTCGGCTCGCGGGACAGGCGCTCGATTTCCTCGCGGAACTCGTTGAGGTCCTGAAAGCGCCGGTACACCGAGGCGAAACGGATATAGGCCACTTCATCGAGTTTCTGCAGCTCACCCATCACCAGCTCGCCAAGCACCCGCGACTTGATCTCGCGCTCGCCGGTGGCGCGCAGTTGGTGTTTGATGTGGGCAATGGCAGCCTCCAGGCGCTCGACGCTCACCGGGCGCTTCTCCAGGGCGCGCTGCATGCCGGCACGCAGTTTGTCCTCGTCGAACGGCTGGCGACTGCCATCGGACTTGATCAGTCGCGGCATCACCAGCTCGGCGGTCTCAAAGGTGGTGAACCGCTCTTCGCAGGCCAGACACTCGCGCCGACGACGCACCTGTTCACCTTCGGCGACCAGACGTGAGTCGATCACCTTGGTGTCATTCGCTCCACAAAACGGACAATGCATGGGCGCAAACTGCCGAAAAAATGAGGGAACTCATGGTAGCGCATCGCACCGACAGCGCCCACAGCCAAGACAAGCCTGGGGCTTTGCGGTATATAGCAGCCCCTCAGGCTGCCAAGCCGCCCGTTTCACCATCACCTTTGTGGAAGTTGCCATGCTGCCGCGCCTGCTTGCCCTGCTTTGCCTGTCCAGCCTGCTCGCGGCCTGCAGCAGCACGCCACCGGCGCCCGCCCTGGCAACAACCGTCAAACCGAAACCTTTAATGGTCGCGCCTGAGCCGCTGCCTAACCACTTGCACGAACTCAGCGGCCAATTACTCGGCGTCCCCGCCGCCGGCGAGGCGGAATTGGCCCTGCTGCTCGTCGATAGCCGCGACCGGCCGGTGCAACTGCTGGCCAGCAGCCGCCTGAGCGGCAACGGCGCGGCACTGCCATTTAGTCTGCGCTTCAGCCCCCTCAGCATCCCAGCGGGCCAGCGCCTGGAGTTGCGCGGCCGGGTCAGCCAGGCCGGCATCCTGACCTTGCGCCTGCCGGCACGAGCCATCCAGCCGACAAGCAATCAGGCCCTGGGCGCCCTGCAACTGGTACCTGCACCATGAATGCGCCGCGTGAATTGCAAAGCGCCCTGGCCGGCCTGCTCGGTGATGCCCGCCTGGTGGCGGAAACCCTGCCCGGCACCGACCTCAAGCTATGGCTGATCGACCCGGCCAACATGGAGCGCGCCTTCAACCCGGAAGAAACCCGGCGCATTCTCGAAGAGCCGCCCTATTGGTGCTTCTGCTGGGCCAGCGGCCTGGTGCTGGCGCGCTGGCTGGCCGAACGGCCGGAGTGGGTGCGCGGCAAGCGCGTGCTGGATTTTGGCGCAGGCTCCGGGGTGGCGGCGATTGCCGCGGCCAAGGCCGGCGCGCTTGAAGTGGTGGCCTGCGACCTCGACCCGCTGGCGCTGGCCGCCTGCCGGGCCAATGCGCAGCTCAATGAGGTGCAGCTCAGCTACTCCGAGGACTTCTTCGCCGAGGCCGACCGCTTTGACCTGATCATCGTCGCCGACGTGCTCTACGACCGCGC
>DAITLT010000199.1:0-6450 GCA_036835505.1 Pseudomonas sp. | reverse complement strand
TGACGACGACCAACTCTGGGATGGGCATGGCATGGTTCATGGTACGGCGCTCCTTGTTGACCTTGGGCGCATCACGGTTTGTCCGGGTATTTATTCACGGCAACCCGGAGTCGAAACGTCAAACAATCACATGACGTAAGCGTATATATATCGATGAAAGCATTCTACACGCTGTTACCGTCGCTAGACCATAGAGCAGACGCTCTGGGTATGTAATTTCGGTTGATTTGCTAATCATTCAATTCAGTCATTTATCAAAACTCCCAACACCCCATGGCCTGATCAATTTAAAATATTAGCAGCCCGGCGACCGCCGTGGTGATGACTGCGTACGGTAAAGCCATCCAGAGCATGCGACCGTAGCCGAGCCGAATGAGCGGGGCGATTGGGGATGTCAGGAGATAAAGGAACGCCGCTTGTCCGTTCGGCGTGGACATGCTCGGAATGCCAGTACCCATCACGACCGCCACAGACTGGGCATCAAACAATTCGCGGGTAGTGAGCCCGGCGTCAAACGCGGCCTTGAGTTCCTTCATGTAGATGGCGGCTACGAACACGTTGTCGCTGATAGCGGAGAGGGCGCCGTTAGTGACAAAGATCATGAACACCTGCATTTTGGGTTCGAGCGTCAAAACCCAGTGGATGACTGCATTGAACATTTGCAGGCTACCGATCATCGCAACGATGACGTAGAAGACCATCAGCAGGGAAGCGAACGGAAGGCCAGGCATGAAGGCCTCGGCGATACGATGCTCGTCGGTGATGCCGGAAATCGCCGATACAAGGACGATTACGGCGAGTCCGATCAGGCCGATTTCTGCTACATGAAAGGCGAGGGCCAGCACCAGGAGGACAGCGACCACACCTTGCGCAACAAGTAACAGGCGGTCGCGTGGCGAATGCTGCTCGCGCAAGCGACGGTCCTCGTCCAGAAGAATCTGGCGCACGCTGGCAGGCAGTTCGGCACCGTAGCCAAACCAGCCGAGTTTTTCGATCACCCAGCAAGTGGCGATGCCGGCCAGCAGGGTCGGGATGCTGAAGGGTGCGACCTTGATGAAGAATTCCACGAAGTTCCATCCGGCATCTGTGCCGATGATGATATTCTCGGGTTCGCCAACCAGGGTGCATACGCCGCCAATTGCTGTGCCAATGGCGCCGTGCATGAGCAGGCTGCGCAGTACCGCACGAAACTGTTCGAGGTCTTGGCGGTGATGCTCGTGGACGTGTTCATCCGTCATATCTACGTCATCGTGATAGCTGCGCGTGGATACGGCGCGGTGATAAACCTCGTAGAAGCCGATGGATACGGCGACCAGCACCGCAAGTATGGTCAGCGCATCAAGAAAGGCGGAAAACACTGCCACCACGACAATGATGACCAGATTGAGAGTGATCCGGGAACGTATGCCAAGCAGGATATGGCTGATCATGCGATACAGCATGCCGCGCAGGAAATGCACGCCTGCCACCATAAAAATCACCAGCAACAGCACCGGCAAGCCGTGTTCGATTTCTTTGTAGACTGTGTGCGTATCCGTAAGCCCGAGAATGATGGCCTGCAAGGCAAATAGTCCACCGGGCTGGAGCGGAAAACACTTCAGCGCCATCGCTAACGTAAAAATGAATTCAGCGAGAATCAGCCAGCCGGTTGCCAGCGAACCGAGGGTTAGGAACACCGCGACGTTGAGCAGCAGGCTGATTGCGATGGCCTGTTTGTACCAGCGTGGCGTGTGTCCTAGAAAGCTCTCCGAGAGTAAGTGAATTACCCCGTTTTTTTGCATAACTGTTGCCATTTTTTCTTCTGCTTATCTTTGTTTAGGTTAGATTGAAAAATATGATTACCTGCAAATGCCGATCGACGGCGCCCTGCAAATCCTGCCGTCGATCCAAGTGGCCTCGTTGAGTCGTGCATTGAAGAGTCTGATTCGGAGGATATTGGCGCCAGACAAATTTGCCTGCTTGAGGTTTGCGAAGTTCATATATGCACCTTCAAGCTTCGTTTGCCTAAGATCAGCTTTATACAAGTCAGTATTGATGAGGTCGGCACGCGTCAGGTTAGCGCCCGTCATGACTGCATTCGACATGTCAGCCTCTTCCAGATCAGCCCTGGCCAGGTTTGCCATGACAAAGCGCGTGCCAATCAGTGACGAGCGTTCGAGGTTGGCCCAGCGCAGATCGGCGCCTTCAAGATTGGCACCAGTCAGGTCACTACCTTCAAGATTCGCATATTTCAGATTGGCACCGCGCAAGTCGGCGCCCTTTAGAATAGCTCCTGTCAAGTTAGCGTTTTCTAGATTAGTGTTCCCCAAGTTAGCGTTCTCTAAGTTAGCGTTGCGAAAATCGCTGGTGGCTAATTGGGCATTGCGCCAGTCGACCTTGCCAATCTTGGCACCCTGACATAGGGCGAAAATCTTAGGCAGACATTCTGCTAAAGCTTCTGTGGCGACACACGTACTGGTAATGGCAGCGATGATGGCAAGGAGCCGAATGGTCTTGATAGTGATCATGACAGTCTCGCTATTGAGCAATTTCGATGCTGTACATCCTAGATAAAATACCACCCGCTGAAAATTGGGGCTGACCACTATGGCAAACCCGTAGCGCATTCCGTCTGGTCAATTGATTTGTTTGACGCCAATGGCGCGCTGCAACTTACGTTTTATTTGACTAAGGGTTTCCCGTAGGTGTGCTACGGATGCGCATAAAGGCGTAAAAGAGGACAATGACCGTCAGATTGATGCCAAAAATTACTATGCCTTTCACAGCAACGCATCTTCTTCGCGGCCTTATATTTGTCGCCGCCTATGTCTTACTTGACTGGGCGAGCTATTTGCATCCGATGTATGGCCTCAACATCACACCTTGGAATCCGTCGCTTGCCCTTGGGCTGGTGTTCTGGTTTCGGGTTGGCTGGCTGGCCGCAATTCCTTGGTTTATTGCAATTCTGATCAGCGAAGTCTTGGTGCGCGGCCAACCGGCGACATTACCAATGACGCTTGCGCTCTCGAGTATGTTGACGTTGGGGTATGGAGTCATGGCAGAGGCTTTGCGCCGCAACATTGCCGGGGATATTCTTCACGACCGCCGCCGTCTTCTGTTGTGGTTAGCGATAGTTGTAGTGGGTACCTTGATAACCAGCAGCATCTATATTTTGATGCTGTTCCTATCCGGCCTCATACCTGTTGGTGATTGGCTGGTCGCGCTGGCGCGCTTCTGGATTGGCGATTGTGTCGGCATTGTTGTCACTATGCCTTTCTTCTGGCTGCTGTTTGATGGCCGCAACCGCTTGCGCAGCCTCCTGCCGCACTGGGAGACGGCTGGTTATGGCCTCTTGGCGGTAGTAGCGTTGTGGATTTCCTTCGGGCTCGGTGGTACTGGAGAATTCCAATATTTTTACATGCTGTTTTTGCCCATCGTTTGGGCAGCGGCGCGTTATGGTGTGCCTGGTGCCGCGCTGGTAGCCTTTATGCTTCAGGCCGGCATCATCATAGCGGTGCACTGGCAAAACCTGGTGGCGGTGACGGTATTTGAATTACAGCTGCTCGCGGCAGTCCTGGCTTTCGTTGGGCTCTTCATCGGTGCGATTATCGACGAAAAGCAGCGTGTGAGCGATGAGTTGCGCCGTACGCTACGTTTGGCTGCGGCTGGAGAAATGGCTGCTGCATTGGCACACGAGCTCAATCAACCGCTCACGGCATTATCTACTTATGGTTCCGCCTGTCAGCAACTGCTTGAGCGAAATGGCGATGTGGAGCGTCTGCGCGACACCATTGGTCGAATGGTGTCTGAAGCGCATCGGGCGGCTGATGTGGTTAGACGCTTGCGCGATTTCTTCCGCACAGGTGCCACACGGTTGGAACCGGTGGCACTCACAGAACTAATCAGCACGACAGTGGCCAAATTTAGCGGTAAAGCACAGAGCCTGGGCGTTGAATTAGCGGTCGAGCCGATACCCGCATGCATGCTGCTGGCGGATAAGCTGCAATTGGAGGTTGTGCTGCGTAATTTATTAGACAATGCCCTCGATGCTGTGAGCGAACAACCGGTTGGATCCCGCCGTATTTGCATACAAGCTAAAACAGCAGATAAGAGATGCGTGCGTGTCCGCATCGAGGACAGCGGCCCAGGTTTATCCGCAGGTATGGCTGAACACCTGTTTGAAGCTTTCCGGTCATCTAAAGCGAGCGGTATGGGTTTGGGACTGGCGATCAGCCGTGCTATTGCTGAGGCGCATGGCGGCGACCTGGCCGTCGAAACGGCAGAGTCCGGTGTTTTCGTACTAACGCTACCAACGGAGGGAGCATGCAATGACGCCTCCTAGCGGATATACAGTTTTTATTGTCGAGGACGACCCTTCGGTACGGGATGCCCTGGCGCTACTGCTTGGCCTGCACGGCTATCCTGTTACCATGTTCGGTGATGCAGAGAGCTTTCTCAACGCACAACGACCTGATTGGTGTGGCTGTGCGCTTATCGATATCCGTATGCCCGGTATGGATGGCCTGACTTTACAACGGCGGCTGCTTGAATCCGGCTGCAACATCCCGGTAGTCGTGATGACGGCTCACGGTGATGTGGAATCGGCTCGTGAAGCTTTCCGCTCACGGGCCGTGGATTTTTTGGAAAAGCCCATCGATCACGAAAAGCTGATTGCCGCCATCAACGATGCATTCCTGCGTCAAACGGCCGCGCAAGAGGCTGAAGGCAGGCAAACTGATTTCTCGCGCCTCCTATCGACGCTAACTCCGCGTGAACGGGAGGTTATGGAGCTGGTAGTGATAGGGCGTCACAATCGCGAGATTGCCGAACTGCTTGGCATCAGCGCTCGTACGGTCGAGGTGCACAAGGCGAGAATGATGGCCAAATTAGGTGTGGAAAGCGTGGCTGATCTTGTCCGTCTAAGTTTTGTCGGCTATAACAAAATTCAAGTATAAATTACGGTACAGATGGGATGCGATACCGAACCGATAATCTCTAAAACAAAAGATACATAAACCATGGAGCTGCACCAGTTCTTTCTCTTTCTCGCCATCATCCTGATCTCGGCCCGGGTGTTGTCCGAGACTGTGGCGCGTTTCGGCGTGCCATCCGTAATCGGCGAATTACTGGCTGGACTGCTCGTCGGCCCCTCGCTGTTGGGCTGGGTATCGCCCGATACCACCATGAAGCTGCTGGCCGAGATTGGCATCATCCTGCTGCTGTTCGAGGTGGGTATGGATACGGATTTGAGCCGATTGGCACGTTCCGGCAGCAAACCCATCGTTGTGGCGGTGTTCGGGTTTACCTTGCCGTTTGCGCTGGGATACGGGGTCAGCAGTTGGATCTTCGGCCTGTCCCAATTCACCGCGCTGTTCATCGGCGGTACGCTCACCGCCACCAGCATCGGCATCACGGTACGAGTTCTGGATGACTTGGGTAAACGCCAATCCGACGAGGCGCAGATCGTCATCGGCGCAGCAGTGCTGGACGACATCCTTGGTGTGTTGGTACTGGCCTTCCTGTACCAGTTTGCCGTGGAAAAAGAGGTTTCCTTTCATGCGCTGGGAGAGGTCGGGCTGTATATTATGCTGTTCATGCTGCTTGGACCGCTGGTTGCCAAGCTTGCCTCTACGGTGATCGAACACTTCGATCAGCGCGCCGCCACACCGGGGCTGTTGCTCACCATGGCGCTGTCGCTGATTCTGCTGTTCTCCTGGCTGGCACATGCGGTGGGGGCACCGGAGATTATGGGCGGTTTTGCCGCAGGGCTGGCGTTCAGCCAGCACTTTGGCTTCAGGCTATGGATGGGGAAACACCCGGCCCTTGAATTCAAGCCTAGCCCCAAATTGGCGCGCCGCCTCGAAGAACAGGTACGCCCGCTGATCCGCACCTTCTCGCCGATGTTCTTCGTGATGGTCGGCGTATCGCTTAACCTCAAGGCGGTGAACTGGGGCTCTGCCTTCATCTGGGAACTGGCGGCAGCGCTGCTGCTGGTCGCTTTCTTTGGCAAGTTCGCGGCAGGTTTTTTCATCCGCGAATCGCGTCGCAACCAGACAGCCATCGGCCTGTCGATGGTCCCGCGCGGCGAAGTCGGGCTGATCTTTGCGCAACTCGGTTTCAGCCAGGGCATCCTGGACGGCGAACTGTATGCCGCGTTGCTACTCGTCATTGCGCTCACCACCATGACCCCGCCGTTCCTGCTTAAGTGGTTTTACGGCAGAAAAGCTGATAAGGCGGGGTAAATTCTGTTGATGCTACCCGTAGTGTATTCGCCCGCAAGCTGCTTTATCGGGCCGATCACTTTTTGCTCTAAGCAATTTTGTATGTGCTTTGGGCGATCATTTTTGATAAAACCAAAAAACCCCGCCTTACACATCACTTAGACATAACAATACATGCAGATTGAACTCGCTCCAGAATATCTGGCGGATCATGCGAATATTTTTAATATTGAGTGACTGGAATTGGTAC
>DAITLT010000198.1:0-6495 GCA_036835505.1 Pseudomonas sp. | reverse complement strand
TAGCCCTGGATGGTCTCGGAGGCGACATGGGTGACATCGCCCATGGCCACCTGGATCTTCTTGCTTTGCTTGCGGAATTTCTTGCTCGCGCTGCCGACCATCAGCGCAATGAGCGGCAGAATAGCCAGCATCACCAGGGTCAGCTGCCAATTCATCCAGAGCAGATAGGCAAACAGGAAAACCACCGTCAAGCCTTCACGAATCACCACCTTGATCGCATCGGTCGCCGCACCGGTGACCATGGTGACGTTGAAGGTGATGCGTGAGATCAGGTGCCCGGAGTTGTGATTGTCGAAATAGCGGTTGGGCAGCACCAGCAGGCTGTTGAACAAGGAAACACGCAGATCGTGCACCAACCCCAACGAAACCTTGGCCAGGAAGTAGTTGCCCAGATAGGCCCCGACCCCCTGCCAGGCGGCAATCAGCACAATCAGCAGCGGCACCGCCTGCAGCAGTTGCAGATCACGCAGGTAGGGCACCGTCGGGAACAGCACCGCCTCGGGATTGGACAAGCCATCGACGAAGTACTTGAGAATGCCGGCGAGCATCGGCTGAGTCGAGGCGAAGATGACGTAGCCGAGGATACTGATCGCGAAGTAGCCGATGTAGGGCTTCACGTAGCCGAGGAGGCGGAAATAGATTTTTAGACTGGAAGGCTGCTGGCCAGGGGCTACAGAGGGTGTGCTCATCGGAAAGGCTAGTCCAGATTAAGAGTGCGAATACTAGCATGTCAGCACTGGACTGCCCGCTTAACGGCCCTACGGCCCAGCTCATCGCCCCATCACAGCTTGCAGAAAGAGCCAAACCAGGGAGTGGCTTCAGGTAAACTGCGCCCTTCTCCGATTCTGCCCAGCTCTTATGACGCCACTTTCCCACGAACAATTCCTCTTCCTGCGCAACAAGGCTGAAGTGCTCGAGGCCGACTATCATGGCGAGAAAGTGCTACGTCTGGCCGACGGCAACATGCTCAAGCTGTTCCGCCGCAAGCGCTTGCTGTCATCCGCTGCGCTATACCCCTATGCGCAACGCTTCGCCAACAACGCCGACATACTTGAACGGCGAGGCATACCCTGCCCCAAGATTCTCAATGTATTCCGCATTGCGCAGATCCAGCGTGATGCCGTGCACTATGCGCCGCTACCGGGTATCACCTTGCGGCAGGTCGATGATGAGCTGACCCGCAGCATACTGCGGCCTCGGCTCGGCGAGTTCATCGCCCAACTGCATGCAAAGGGGATTCTTTTTCGTTCATTGCACCTGGGCAATATCGTCCTCACACCCGAAGGTCAACTCGGCCTGATCGATATCGCCGATCTGCGTGCGCAGCGCAGCGCCCTTGGCAAGTTCAAGCGCATGCGTAATTTCCAGCACATCCTGCGCGATCCGCGCGACCAGGAATGGTTGCTGGTGGACAAGGGACAGGCGTTTTTCGATAGCTACCTACGTCACGCCCAAGTGGACTGGAAGCTGGACGACCTCATCAGGCAAGCGTCCAAAGAGCTCATGCAATGATCGGCAATATCCCTACAACCACTACTCAGTGCGAACGCCTGTCAGACTGGATAATCGCTTACTTGCTGCCCATCGGCTGGCTGGTGTTATTAACCGGAATGTTCTGGAGCGGCGACCGTGCACTCTATCACAAGCTCTACTATGCCCTGCTGGCTGCGCCAACTCTGCTCGCTTTGATGCTGCAGCCGGGGCTGCTGAAAAGGCTACTGTTAAACCCGCTAATCCTCATATTCATCGTTTTTGGTTGTTACACCGTACTCAGCCTGCTGTGGTCGGACACCGATAACAAATTCAGCTCGCTGGCCAAGCGCCCCCTTTACGTCTTAATGCTATTCCTCGGCGTAGGCCTGCTCGCACTCAAGTCGCCACAACGCCTAAATACGCTGCTGCTGCTCGCGGGGTCCATTGCCGCAGGCAGCGGCGCGCTGTCATTTGCCTATTCTTTGTACAGCACAGGCGGCACGGGACGCTTCAGCGGTTACGGCGCGCTATACAATCCACTACTAACTGCACATGTCTATGGCTTCTTTGCGGCATTCTGGCTGGCCACCTGGTTCACCCGAGTGGATGCGCACAGCAATGCGATATTGCCAGTCCTGCTACTGCTTGTACTTGGCATGGTAGTACTGAGCACCGGATCACGTACGCCTTTATTGGCACTGTCGCTCACCCTTATCTGGCTGGTCGCGACCCATATAAGTAGGCGCAGCCTGATCGCGGGTGCTTGTGCGATTGTGCTGGCCGCTGGACTGTTGCTGCTGTTCCCGGATTCACTGCTGCAACGTGGTCTTTCCTACCGCCCTGAAATCTGGTTTGGCGCCTTACAGCTTGCCGCTGATAGTCCCTGGTTCGGCCACGGCTATGACCACACCCTGAACATTCCACTACAGACAAATAGCCTTACATTCAACGACCCGCACAATATGGAACTGGCGGTACTACTCTCGGGCGGGCTGACTGGCCTGCTCATTTGGATCAGCCTCTACGCTATCGCGCTGCTGTTCGCCTGGCGCAATCGTCATAACCCCTTAGTGATGATCGCATCGGCGCTGGTAGTTTACGGATTGGGAGCCGGGTTGACCGAGGGACGAGGCTTCCTATCCCGTCCCAAGGAGCACTGGTTCCTGACCTGGATACCCTTGAGCCTACTAGCAGCGGCTTGGCTGTCCGGTAAACTGCGGCAGCAGGGGAAAACTTGAACACCCTCCCTGTATCCAAGGTCCTCCTGCCGTCGCTAGCCCTTCAACATCGGCAACACAAGCCGGCATAAGCCACGCAGCGTTTTGCCGTTCCAGGCCGACAACGGCAGCTCGCGCAACAACTGGCAAGCCAGCGTTTTGTCTTGGCGTGCACACTTAAGCAACATGGAGTTGCGGAAGTTGGCGCACACGTCTGCATAAGCTGGATGATCGCTGAACAACTCATAAGTGCGCAGCACATTATCCACCATAAAACGGTGATTCTTATAAGTGTTCGAGCCATGAATGCGGTATTGCGCCAACACCTCACCCAGTACATCGATGTAGTAACCGGCTCGCGTTATTTTCAGCTCGATCAGTAAATCTTCGAGGCGAATGGTCGTGTCGAAGCCTCCCACAGCCTCCAGCGCTTCCCGGCGAAATAGCAAAGTGGGAGCCTTAGCCCCCCCCCTGACACCCCTGAACACATCTTCAAAATCAAAGCGTCGCAATTTCATACTGCTATGGCGCTGCTGATTGCGCGTGTCAATTGGCAGTCCTGCCGCGTCGATACTCTCGATCTGTCCAGCACAGATACCAACCTCAGGCTTGCCTTCCATGTAAGCCACTTGCTTGGCAATCCGCTCAGGCAACATCAGGTCATCGGAACCAAACGGGGCGATCAAGCTGCCGGCGGAACGTGCAATGCCGCCATTCAACGTACGCGACAACCCCTGGTTTGCTTGCACTTGGAAGCTAAAACCATGCTTATCTTGCAAGCGCTGAATACGGCTCACACTGTCGTCGCTAGAACCATCATCGATTACCAGCAGCTCGATATTAGGGTAGGTCTGGGCCAGCACGCTTTCGATACTCGACTCTATATAGGGTGCATGGTTGTATGACGCGATGATCACGCTTACCAGAGGCGCGCCACTGTACTCAGTCAACTTAACTTCCCCTCACCTGGAAAAAAGGGCCTCCATGCGCTCATGCACTGAAGCCTCGCTCACTCATCACCCAAACCCCACCAGCACTTAAGGTCTGGTAGCGAGTGACATCTCCATGATCCGTGTCACGCCAGGCGTGTTTCCAGACCAGAAAATGGAAATATGGAAACTCACGCTCGCCATCCAGATCATTGAGTAGCCGCCCCTCATTCCAGAACCAGCGCCTAGGGAACGCGTAGCCACCATCGTGCCAGGCAATCCGGGTATTGGGCGTGCTGTAGGCCTCGGTGAATTCGCTTCGCCGACGCAATGACCGGCAGGCATCGAATGCCCGGCGTAGCGGTTCCGGCCAGTTTTTATGACGTATGAAGACCTTGCTGAAAGCCTTCTCGTCGAACGCATGGTGCACAGGGTCCGCCAGGCATCTGCGCCAATCAGACACACGCATGAAAACCTCGCGCATGGGCTTGGCGTTGCGCAGCAGACACAAATGTCCAGACACCCGACGTGCGTGAGTGGACAGCAAATCGAAACGCGCCAAGCGCTTCGCGCTAAAATAACCGCGCAAATCGCCGTATACCAAGTCGATGTCGCTGATTCCCCAGAAGTCATAGCCATCCAGGATATCCGCATGCACATAGCCAAGCGCCGGTTTCAAGTCGCACAACTTGTAGGGGTTGGTAGGTGAAAAATCGATACCCAGACGCTCACTGACGCGAGCGCAATAACTGGCGAAGCTTTCTTCGACGAACCGCACATTGTCCGGGCAATTGGCAGGCACGCCGCAGTCGGTGAAGAACAACCAATCGATTGTCGGATTAAAGCGACAACTCTCCAGAAAGAAGGGCATCCAGAATGGCCAACGTCCGAAATACGGGATGACGAACAGTATCCGCGGCACCCGCTACCCCCCTAGTAGAGCATACAGGCGTTGCCGCCACGGTAGCGACGGACGGGCTCGCAGGGGCGCCTTCAGAGCCTCCGCGATGCGCTGACCAACACGCGCAAAACTGTACTCGCGCTCTACCAAACGCTGACCGTTCGCGGCAATCCCTTCGGCCAGGCTGGAGTCGTTACGCAACAGTTGCACCTTCTGGCGCAACTCATCGACCGAGCGATAGAGCACAATATTTTCCATATCGACAAACCCCAGGGCACGGTTTTCCGCTTCTCCTTGATCGTAGGCCAGCAGAATGCAGCCGCAGGCCATCGCTTCGAAGTTCTTGATCATGTACTCACCCAGGCCGACATCGGCACTGACGAAGAAACGGATGCGATTGAGCAACTCACAGTAGGCATCGCCCGGCGCCGCACTGAGCATGCTCAGGTTTTCGGCCTGCGCCAATGACTCCAGCAAAGCGCGCCGCTCACTGTATACACCGCTCTTGAGGCTACCGACGAAACCCAACTCGATATCGCGCTCGCGCCCCAGGTTACGTAGCACAGCCTGATCGTATCCCTTGGGGACGAATACCGAATCCACGCCCTCCTGGCTCAGGCGCTCGCTGAGTACATACCCCGAGTTGATAACTCGCGCCCAGGGCAGACGTCGATAGTACTCAGAGAAACGCCCCTGGTATTTACCGGGAATGTAGTTCTGGCAAGCATCGTGCTCGAGGATCACCAGATTGGGGATCGAGCGAATGAAACCGACTTGCCTGATTTCCTGTTTGAAACGCAGAAAGAAGACGATCCGGTCATAGCGTGTGACATCAACCTGCTCACGAAAATAGCGACGCAAATCGGCTTGCTCTTCTCTGCTCAACCAACGCAGATCACAGTTGCAATGCGACGCTACGGCTTGGTAAAGGCGATCAAGAATAACGCGCTGTTCAAGCTGCACAAGAAATAGAACATTCATTGCCTAGCGGGACTCCTTATGATGCTCCGCAGCCAGTTCACTCCAACCTGAACGGCTCACTGAAACCCTTCTGTACGCAGCGCTGGCGACAGGCTCACGCCGGCATTGCTGAATGAAAGCTTCTGGCTTATTCAATGGGCGCCGCAGCAAATCAGCCACGGAGCCGTCCCACCACTCACTGGCCAGCAAATCGGCAATGACCTCGGGTGAGTGACGGTAGCGGATAATGCGTGCCGGCACGCCCGCGACTATGGCGTATGCAGGAACATCCCGAGTTACCAAGGCGCGGCAGGCGATGACTGCGCCGGTGCCGATAGTAACCCCTTCCATAATCATAGAGTCACGGCCGATCCATACATCATGTCCGATCTCTACGGCGGATAGCTGTTCCTCGTAGACAAGCTGTGGGGCAGCATGCTGGAAAGGGTGCGAACTGACCCACCCCAATGGATGGGCAGCTTTATCCTGACCGATCACGGCGCCATTGCCAATAGAACAGAAACGACCGATGTTCCTGACATTAAGCAGTTCTACCGAGCTACGCATGTAAGTCATGGCGCCAACCATAAGCAAACGAAACTCCATTTGCGCTGTGCTTATGGAAACGCCTTCCTCCATGATCAGAGTTGCTCCCTTGCCCAGAGCAAAAGGGCCAGAGACCAACTTGATGCCATAACCCCTCAGCCAACGTTTGCAGCAATGAGTTTTCAGAAAACCGATCACTCGCAACTCCACTCAGCAGGTTGATGAAGGAGAAATCAATCGCCGAACTAACGGTAACTGCCAAAAGCTTGTTCGCACTGCCACATCGGAAAAAAAACCGGAAAGCCGTTCATTGGACGGCGTCGCCCACACATCGGTAGCTGCTAGCTCACATTGCACCAGGCAACCAGCAAGAGCCTTGACATCGCCTAGCGGAAACAACAACCCCACGCCGTTCACCACCTCTCGCCCACCGCCGCAATCGCTGCAGATCAGCGGCACCCCGGCCGCC